>CANJKA010000013.1 GCA_947474675.1 Flavobacteriales bacterium | reverse complement strand
TATAGTACCCCCCAGATGTTGGACAACTTTTCTTCAAAGTTAAGTTTATTTTAAGATACTTTTTCATATTGTGAGAAAAATACATTTGGTGTTTCATATCCCAAAGATTTATGTCTTCTCTCACTGTTATAAAACTCTACATATTTTTTTATCCCTTTGTACAATTCGACACCTCCATTAGCTGGATTTAGATAGATGTATTCATATTTTAAAGATCTCCAATAACGTTCAATAAAAATATTATCTAAAGCCCTTCCTTTTCCATCCATTGATATTTGTATATTGTTCTTTTTTAATAAATTGATAAAAATAGGACTTGTAAATTGTGATCCTTGGTCTGAATTTAATATCTCTGGGCATCCATGTTCGTTAATAGCATCTTGAACAATATCTCTGCACCATTCTACTGTCATTGTGTTTGAGATGCCCCATCCCATTATTTTTCTGCTGTACAAATCAATGATTGCGAACTTATACATAAACCCCTTAAACATTGGAATATACGTGATATCAACTCCCCACACTTGATTTGGTCTTTCGATTAAAAGATTTCGAAGTAAATAAGGATATTTGTAATGAGTTTTATTCGCTTTACTTAGATTTTTCTTGGGATAAATGGTAAGTAAACGCATAATGTGATACAGTCTTCTAATTCGCTTATCATCAACTCTATGTCCTAAATCTTTATTAAGATAATTCACCATTCTTTCAACTCCATAAAACGGACAATCAATAAATTTTTTATCAATGAGTTCCATCAATATTAAATTCAATCCTGATTCACCTTTTGGTTTGAAATAGAAATTACTCCTTTGTAAATCAATAAGTTTACATTGTTTTTTAACGCTCATTTTAACATAGCCTGGAGTAATGAGTGAGCGCTTTTGATCAGTACTCATTTCCCCAAGACCTTTTTTAAGAAATCAACTTGAACCTGAAGTTCACCAATTTTAGAATAGAGCTCTTTTTGAATTGATTCATCAACTTTTTCTTGCTTTTCTCGGGAGAAAATCATCTCAGATTTATCTAAAAACTCCTTTTTCCAAGTTGTTATTTGATTTTGATGAATAGTATACTTTGAAGAAATTTCTTGCAAAGTAAGCTTCTCTTGAAGTGCTTCAATCGCAACTTTTGCCTTAAAAGCTGCTGTAAATTTTCGTCTTTCTTTTTTCATATTCAACTGTTAAATTACACTTTAATCAGTTGTCCGAAAAATGGGGGGTGTTATACAGTACAACTTTTATTAATTAAAATCTTTAATTGACTTTGTTCTATCCTCTTCTCTTGAATTAATAGGATTAATAATTTAGATGCTTTTAAAGAAATAGCATACCTTTTTTTAATGAGGGAAAACATTGATTTACTTAAATTGGAACAAGTGTCGGAAATTTTAAAAATATTGTTATTAAAGTCTGACAAATAGGAGCTTTCTAGTTCATTAATTTTTATTTTTGAATCGATAATCCCTTCGTCATAAGAATCATATAAGTCCCATCTATAATAGGAACATTCATTATATGTATAAATAATGCTGTACATTTTTGAATCATCTTTCCAAATATTGTCGGCTAAAATTTTCATGTTGATATCCAATCTTGTTGTTACATTAGATAAAATAGTTGAAATTGAATCGATTTCATTTAAATAAGAATAATAAGTGTTTTCAATTACTTTAACTTTCTCTTCTGGTTTAGCTTTTAAGGAGGATGATTTTTCTTTGTAGGTAATTTGATTTAATTTGTATTGATAAGACAAAAATCGTTTTTTTAATATTTTCGTTTGATATTGGAATGATTCCATTTTTCTTTTCTTTTGGACACTCGTTTTAACGATGGACTCAATTAATTTAGTATGTTTCTTATTTTCTATGCTAACGAGATTGAATTTTGCTTTATTTTTAATTTTGTGATGTTGAATGTCCTTTTTCAAATTAATTGAACATTGTGCTGTGCTTTTTTTAGCTAGTGATATATAGAACAAGGAAGAATCTAATAAAGATACTTTGGTCATTGAATCATTTTCAATATTTGATTTTTGATAGTATCTATCAGCAATAATAAGCTGACTTTTTGAAGTGATGTATTTATTTTTATCATTGAAATTTGAACTTTGTTTTAACGTTGTTAATGCTTTTCCTAATTCATCTGATGAGAAATAAAGATCACATTCTAAACAAAAACGCCCTTCTTTTTTTAATCCTTTGTATTTGAAATGCTTTTCATCATATTCAGTACTGTCAGCAATAAAATCATTCATCTTTACTTGTCCATTAAGTAAGGACCAATAAGGAATAGTAGGAATATGAGTAATTGCAAATCGTTCAGGATTAGTTAGATAGAAGGAGTCATTAGTCACCTTTGAATAGATCTGTTTTTTTCGAGGTTTGATCAAGGACAGAAAATTAGATAAAAACTGATTAAACCACGATAATTGATAATAGACTCTTTTTGTTTTGATGGTGTAGATTGTTTTCTCACATTCTCCAATTTTTGTAAAGTGATGATTTATAGTCTTTTTTTTCTTTTTCTTATTAATATTTTTTATCCATTGATCTATTTTTGAACTAGTTTTCGTGTATTTGAAACAATATTGTCCTGTACATTTACTCACGTCATAAACAAACCATTTTCCATCCAATTTAACAGCATTCCACATACTGTTGTCATAATAAAAAGAGTCTCCAATATTGAATAATTCATCTTTTACATACCCATTAATGGAGACGTTTTGGATTCCCGCAAGACTACAAAGTGTATCCATGATAAAAGCATAATCTCTATCTGTTCCTTTTTTTCTTTTAAGTAGTCTTTTTATTTTTGGTTTAGTTGGAATTCTTGTTGAAATTGAACCTTTATAATCATACTTAATGTTTATTGCTACCCAAGAAAATAGTCTATCAAATTTTTCTTTTTCGGTTTTTCTATCTAACAATAAAAAAGTAACTAAACTCAAAGGGTCTTTGTCAAAACCTTTTGTCCGGGGAACAGTCGTGTCGTTGAGTATGATCGTTTCTTGAGAGAATACGAAAAATTGAATAAATATAAAAAGGATGGTTATTTTCAAGTCTATTATTTTAATGCATTCATTTAACTTTTGTTTTGACTAAATAGTATAATCGGCAAGTTGTAAAATGTTACATTAGAATAAATAAATGAAAGAAAACGGTGATTAGTAGGTGGTGATTTTTCATGTTTTATGACTTCTTAATCTCCATTTTTGTAATAGCATCTCTAACTTTAAATGTTCTCTTGACGTTAAATGTCAATGAAAGCCCAAAAGTCAACAAGAAAAATAGGACAGGTTGTAGAACCCATTTTTGAGCTTTAATCCAATTTTTATAAAGCAAAGTATTAACAAAACCAAGAATAAGCGAAATCCACAAAATTTGATTCGTATCACCCACACTTACTTGCATTAAAGCTTTTCGTTGCAAAATTGTGTCATCTACGTCTAACATCTCTTGAGGAGTTAAATTGTCATACATATAATCCTGGAAATAAAGTAATAAAAGTAGAATCAATAAACTAGAACCAAATAAAATGCATTTTCTAAAGAATATTGTTTTTGACGTTAATTCATCCATTGGATTGATTTTAAAAGATAATAGTGTAAATTTAAGTATTATTATTTGTTATTTGTAAAAGAGAATTTGATTTAGCAGGGTGATCGCATTTAGATTTTTTTAACCACAGATTAACACAGATTTTTTTCACAGAGTGTCGCAAAGTAAAGCAACGAAGTGAAAGCTTTTCAAAAGTGTTATGCAAAAACTCAATGAAACACCTAAAAACAAATCCTTTCGCACTCCTGCGTTAAAACACACTCTCTATTTCCTTCGAATTTAAATGCGTTTGTCCTTTTTGATTTTGGAATGCAGTATTGAAATCACCATTTCTTAATTTTCTTAATAAAATCTCCAAGCTCTTTAGCAATGATTTTATGTTCACCAACAGTTGGGTGATTAGCATATCCGCTCGTATAACTTCTCGAATAGAAAAAAGAATAAATATTCAAATCCTTTTTTGTTTTCATTTTTAAAATTACGCTAGTAATACATTTTTTAAGATGGACTTTAAGTTTGTCATTCGCCATTTGACTGCTACAACAAATAATTGTCGTTTTTGGATACCGTTTTCTTAAGGATGAAAGAAATTTCACATACGTATTTACAAAAATGGTTTCTTTTTGACAACCATCATTTTGGCCGAGAGTAACACATAGAACATCCGGTTTTTTTCGAGGGAATTTCCAAATAGGGGAGTCGATGTTAAATGAAATACGATTATAAATTTCAGGCATTGTGTTTTTTACTCCACAGCAATTACGTGTTAATCCAATTCCTGAAACAGAACTCAATATCCAGTTTGCATTGAATCTTTTAGCAACTACAACTCCGTAACTTCTATAGGCATTATGATAATCGTACCATTCACCCTTTCCAAATTTAATTTGACTAGAATCACTTCCATTTCCACAAGTAACAGAATTCCCTATAAACTCGATTAAACGCTTTTTAGTATTCTTAATTGGAAGAAGACTTTTACACGTAATATTCTTAAATTGAATAAAACCAATTCCACTTTCCGTATTTTTACAAACTAATAAATGATGAATTGTATCTTTCAAAAACTCGCCAATTAAAATTCGATTGTGTGATTTCTTTAATCGAATTCTTTTCGAATTTTTATTATCGAGAATTACCTCAATGTAATTGTGATTTGAGAAATATTTATGTTCATCATCTATATTTATTTCACAAAAAGGTCCTTCAAATTTTAATTCGAAATATACTCCAGGAGCCCATACTTTTGGATGACTAGAATCTGATAAATCAAAACGGCCATTCAATAATATTCGAGAATCTCCTCCTTTGAAAGTTGTAAATGTGTTTCTTTTTTTATCAAAGTCAGATTCACAGGCTAGAAGAAAAAGTGAAAATCCAAAAAATAAAATAAATTTCAATTTAATTTTAGAGTTTATATGATAATATTAATTGGAAAATTAATCTAATTTGATTTCGGGCTCAATTTTCTTTTTTTTATCTCTTAATTTCATAAAAGGAACTTCAATGTATTTATACATAAAGAAGGATATTACAATTGAGAATACCCAAAATAAAATATAATCTCTTAGCCAATGATCAGTTATAATATATTTACTGCCATCTGAATGATTGAGTCCGTTTTTAATAATTGCGATTGCAACGATGTTTAAATTAACAAGATATAATGAATAAGATATTAAGCTAATAAAGGTAACCCACGATGTCCAAATACCTAATCCTTTTTTTAAGTTTGAGAAGAAGGGTAAGACCATTATTATACAAATAGAACGTATGCTAGGAAGCCATATTGAAGCGAAGATTAAATGTGATTTTCCCATGTTACGTTTTGTGTAAAAAATAAGAAAAACACCTAACATAAAGAAAATAAAATTTAACTTATTATTCCAAATAGCAGGATAATAATGAGCAATAAATGAGGCAATTACACCATACATTATTGAGTCTAATCTCGGAAAAATTTGGTATTCTATATTCAATTGAATATAGCTTTTAAAAGCGTCAATTTGATCAGCATCTCCGCCTGTAAAACCATATTTATTATACAAGTAAACTCTGTAATAAGATATAGCAGCAATAACACTTAAAGACACAATTAAAACAGTCCATTTTACGGATGTTTTGAAAAAATAAAGAAGGGTAAATAAAATAAAAGGAATCGTTAAGTAAAACCATTCTTCAATACTTAAACTCCATGCTTCAGCAAAAAAACCAGGACGTTCAGCAAAAAGATTTTGAGAAAAAACTAAGAATTTCCACCAATCTTTAGGTAAATTGTCAGGAACTACGATAATTGTATAAATAAATAAAATAATAAATACAAAAGCATAAGCAGGAACAGTTCTTAACCATCTTCTTTTCCAAAAATGAACGAGTCCTGCATAAGTCGGTTTTGCTTTTTCTAATTGTTTAATTAAAATACCGCCAATTAAAAATCCACTTAATACAAAAAAGATAGAAACTCCATCTAACAATATTTTATAGATATATCCTTTTTTAATTTCATCAGGAACAAAAATATTAGCATGACCTAATAAAACCATCATAATAGCTATGAAACGTAATAAATCTAGTCCGAATATTCGATTTTGATTGTTGTCTAATTTGAAAAAACTCATTTTTTTAAAAAGTATATTATATTGATTCTTTAATTTTAATTGAATCCTTTTTAGGTGATAAAATAAAAAAAAAGCAAAGATAATTAATTTTCAGAACAATGGTTTGTCATTCATTGAAACTTATTGAGAATTATTAACAAAAAAAGGAGGATGTCTCAAAAGTTGTAATTTATTTAAAAATTAACAATGTAAGTTTATATAGTAATAAGTAAATAAAATAGGCTTGTTGTTGATTTATAATTTGTTACTTCGCTTTATAAAGCAACTTATAATCCCTTAAATGATTCAAAAAAAAGAAAGGCTGTCCTTTTGAGACAGCCTCCTTAGTATTTTTTATTTTAAATATTAAATATTCTCAATGATCATTGCCGAAGCACCACCACCACCATTACAGATAGCAGCTCCTCCAATTTTACCCTTGTTTTGTTTCAATACATTAATCAAAGTAACAATTACTCTAGATCCTGAATTACCAAGTGGGTGACCTAAAGCAACAGCTCCACCGTTCACATCAACTTTTGAAGAATCTAATCCTAATATTTTTGTATTTACTAAACCAACTACAGCAAATGCTTGGTTTAATTCCCAGTAATCAACATCTGAAGTTGTTAAACCAACTTTCGCTAATGCTTTTGGAACAGCTAATGAAGGTGCAGTTGTAAACCATTCAGGTGCATGAGCAGCATCTGCGTAACTTACAATTTTAGCAATTGGTTTCAATCCGTATTTTGCAACTGCTTCACCTGAAGCTAAAATCAATGCTGAAGCACCATCATTTAAAGTTGAAGCATTCGCTGCAGTTACTGTTCCTTCTTTATCAAAAGCAGGACGTAAAGTAGGGATTTTATCTAAAAATACATTTTTATATTCTTCGTCTTCAACAATCATTGTTACTTCACCTTTTCTGTTCGTAACAGGAACTCCTACGATTTCATCGTTAAATTTTCCCGCTTTCCAAGCTTCAGCTGAACGTGTATATGAAGTGATAGCAAAATTATCTTGATCTTCTCTTGTGAAGCCATATTCCTTTGCACATGTTTCAGCACAGTTTCCCATTGGAACTTTATTGTAAACATCTAATAAACCATCTTTCGTGATACCGTCTAACATTCCGATATTTCCAAATTTAGTTCCTCCTCTTGCATCTAAGTAATGTGGTACTTGAGACATGTTTTCCATTCCTCCTGCAACAACTATTTCATTATCACCAGCTAAGATAGATTGAGTGCCAAACATGATTGCTTTCATCCCTGAAGCACATACTTTATTTACAGTCGTACATGGAACATTTTGTCCTAATCCTGCACCTAAAGCTGCTTGACGAGCAGGAGCTTGACCAACACCAGCTTGTAATACATTTCCCATGTATACTTCATCGATTAATTCAGAATTGATTCCACATTTATCAATTGCTCCTTTTATTGCGATTGCTCCTAAAGCTGTTGCTGGAACTGTTGATAATCCACCTAAAAACGCACCAATTGGGGTTCTTGCTGCTGCTATAATAAATACTTCTTTAGCCATTTTTATTTTGAGTTTAAAATTTATTTTCTGGATGTAAAAGTAACAATAAACAATGTTAAAATCACAATAAATAATTCGAAAAATTCAAGCTCAATTCTGAAATTTATTTAGAAAAGTCACACACGTGTTGATTTTCTAAAAAACATTCATTAATTTTGAAAAAAAATAGAAAATGAAAACTGTAATTACACTCTCTTTATTTATTTTAATTGGATTATTTTCTTATGCTCAAACTGACAGGGGTTTAATTCAAATGGACTCAATTAAAAAAGATTCTGTTGTTAAACCATGGAGATTAAAAGCTCTATATTCATTAAATGGGTCGCAAACAACTTTCAAAAATTGGAATGCTGGTGGTAGGACAAATGTTTCTTTATTAGGCTTTGTAAGTGCAAGTGGTAATTATAAATTGAAACATTTAAAATGGGATAATGATGTTTATTTATCTTTGGGAGGAATGAAATTCTTTGATCCTACTTCTCATGCTCTTCAAAAGACAGATGATAAAATAGATTTAGCAACTAATTTTGGACATAGTTTAGATACAAATTATTTCATTTCATTTATTGGTGGATTTAAAACCCAATTTTTGAATGGGTATTCTTATCCAAATGATTCTGTAATGGTGACAACTTTCATGGCACCTGGTTATATTAATTTAGCCATCGGTTTTGATTATGTACCGAATGATAATTTTGGAATTTTTATTTCCCCATTGTCGTCTAAATTAACGTTTGTAAAAAGTCAAAGATTAGCTAATTTAGGTGCTTTTGGTGTTCAAAAAGCAACTTATGATGACAATGGAAGTTTATTAACCTTAGGAAAACAATTTAGAAGTGAAATTGGGGCCTATTTTAAAATAAAGTGGACGAAATCTCTTGCGAAAAATATTGAAATGAAATCAAGGCTTGAATTATTTAGTAATTACAAGCATAATCCTCAAAATATAGATGTTAATGCTGAAATAATTATGACTTTTAAAGTTAATTCATGGTTTGCGACATCATTACAATGGAATACGATTTATGATGATGACATAAATATTAGGGATTCAGCTGGTAAAATCGGCCCGAGAACTCAATTAAAGTCAATCTTAGGTCTGGGGATTTCATATACATTAAAGAATTTCAAAAAGTAATGAATAGGTTTTCGTTTTATTTGTCTAATAATTTCAAAACAGTTTCTAAGTCTAAATCTTTTTCCTTAAAATAAACTCTTGCTTTCTCTTGGAAATTCAACTTTTTCATTAACTTAATGTAAAAAATAGTTGAAAATGAATCAAAATTTAACGATAAAATCATGGGCTGAAGACGATCGGCCGAGAGAGAAAATGATATTGAAAGGGAAGCAATCATTATCGGATTCCGAATTAATTGCGATTCTTTTAGGGTCGGGATCTAGAGATAAATCAGCGGTTGAATTAGCTCAAGAAATTCTTGCCGTCTCATCAAATGATTTAAATAAATTTAGTAAATGCTCTTTTACTGATTTAATTAAATTTAAAGGAATTGGTGAAGCAAAAGCAATTACACTTCTAGCAGCTTTAGAGTTAGGGAAAAGAAGAAAGGATTCTGAAATCCCTAAAAAAAATAAAATTACCCGTTCGAATGATATTTATTCTTTTTTGAAAAATAAATTCTTTGAATTAAAACACGAAGAATTTTATGTGATTCTAGTTAATCGTGCAAATGAAATAATTCACTCTGAACAAATTTCAAAAGGAGGATTATCGGGAACGGTTTGTGATGGAAAAATTATTTTTAAAATTGCGTTAGATTATATGGCAAGTTCGGTAATTCTCTGCCATAATCACCCAAGCGGTCAATTACAACCAAGTAATGAGGATCTATTATTAACATCAAAAATGATTTCTTTTGGAAAAATGATAGATTTACCTATTTTAGATCATCTGATTTTCACGGATAATGGTTACTTTAGCTTCGCGGATGAAGGATTAATGAAATGAAATGGAAGTGAAAGTGAAAAAAAGGATTATTACGATAATAGGAGCAAGGCCTCAAATAATAAAATCTTCTGCGATGAGTCGTGCCATTAGAACTCATTTTGCTTCTCAAATAGAAGAAGTTATAGTTCATACTGGTCAACATTACGATGAAAATATGTCAGAAATATTTTTTGAAGAAATGGGGATTCCTTTGCCGAATTATAATTTAAATGTTGGAAGTGGATCTCATGGTGCTCAAACTGCGAAAATGATCGAAGGGTTAGAATCGATTTTTCTAAAAGAAAACCCGACTGCTATTTTAGTATATGGCGATACCAATTCAACAATTGCTGGAGCTCTTGCAGCAGCTAAAATTCATATTCCTGTTATACACGTTGAAGCTGGTTTGAGAAGTTTCAATAAAGCAATGCCAGAAGAAGTAAATAGAATTGCTTGTGATCACATGTCAACTATTTTATTTACTCCTACAAAAACAGGGTTTGACAATCTTAAAAAAGAAGGTTTTGATCTTGATTCTACTTCTAAAGCTACAGCAAATTCGCCAAGAGTTTATCATTGTGGAGATGTTATGTACGATAATAGTTTATATTTTTCATCTGTTTCAGATAAGCAATCAACTATTTTAAATAAAATTGGAGTTGAAGCGAATAAGTATATTCTTTCAACAATTCATAGAGATTCTAATACCGATATATCAGAAAATTTAGAAAGTATCTTTAAAGCTTTGTTAGAGATTCAAAAAATGTCTGGATTGGCGATCGTTTTACCAATTCATCCAAGAACTAAAAGTAAAATGAAAGATCAATTATCTTCAGATTTATTCGATATAATTGAAAGTAATACTTCATTTAAAATAATTGAACCTGCTGGCTTCTTGGATATTATTGCATTAGAGAAAAATTCAAAAATGCTTGTTACTGATAGCGGTGGACTTCAAAAAGAAGCTTATTTCTTTCAAAAACCGTGTATTATTTTAAGACCTCAAACTGAATGGATTGAGATTGTAAATAATGGGAATGCACTATTAGCTGAAGCGAATTATGATAAAATTATAGCCGCATTTAAAACTTTAAATAGCAAGGAATATTATAGCTACCCTTCTTTTTATGGAGATGGTAAAGCTGCTGAATTTATCTGTGAAAAAATAATTGAACATTTCTAATGGTAGAAATATTTGTTGACCAAATATCAGAAAGATTAATATATACATTGGATTTTATATTCAATGAAAGAGGTTTGACTTACAAATTAAACAACGATTTTTTATCATTTGAAAGCTCAACAAATCAAAAATTAAATTATTCGGGACGTCATTTTGATAATGTTGTGCAATTGATTCCTGCAACTTTACTTTTTGATGAAGCCGTTTTTATTTATGGAATTGAAAAATCAACTTTTGGAAAAGAAGAATGTCTTTCCTTTAACCGTGTGACTGATCCGTTGGCTTCAATTTTTTATGTGCTTTCTCGCATGGAGGAGTATACAAATGTAAGAGAAGATATACATGGACGATTTTCTTCTAAATTCAGTCTTCAGTATACATATAATTGGTTGGAAAAGGCCATGTGCGATAGATGGGCAGTTGCATTTATAGAGTTTTTATCAGAAAAATTAAAAATTCCGTTAGACTTTTCTGAATTTAACATTCAAATTAGACCAACTTTTGATATCGATAATGTCTACGCATATAAATGGAAACGTGGCTTCCGGAAATGGCTTTCAATTGGAAGAGATCGCCTTTTTATGAATAAAAAAAGAATAGAAGAAAGAAGAAAAGTATTAGCTGATGAGATGAGAGATCCTTATGATACCTATAAATACATTGAATCAATTTCTGATAGAGGTTTTGATGTGAATATCTTTTGGCTATTAGGTGATTATGCTAAATATGATAAAAATATTTCTCATACCGATATGCGTCATCAGCAATTAATTAAAAAGATGAATGAAAAAGCGGTTGTAGGAATTCATCCGAGTTATAATTCAAATTCCTACCACTATCATATCAAAGAAGAAAAAGAGAGGCTTGAAAAAATTATTGAAGATCCAATCGAAAATACGCGTCAACATTTTTTAAAATTGAAAGTGTCGGATACCTATCCAAATTTAAATATACTTGGATTCAAACACGATTATTCGATGGGATATGCGGACAGTTTAGGTTTCAGAGCTGGAACTGCTCGTCCTCATAAATGGTTTGATGTCAATAAAAATCAAACAACCAATTTAACCATTCATCCTTTTGTTTACATGGATGGAACTTTAAATGAATACCTTAATTTATCGATTGACGAAAGTAAAAACATCATCTGGAAATTGTTTTCAGAAGTGACTCGATTCGGAGGTGAATTTGTTTTTATTTGGCACAATGAAACAATCGGAAATTACGGAAAATGGGATGGATGGAACGACGTTTTAGAATATACATTAAGCTTAAAAAACAGAAAATAATATGGATAAAAAATTTGTAATCACAGGAATAACATTGATCTTATTAAGTATCATTTTAGGTGCGTTCGGCGCTCATGCTTTAAAAACGTTATTAAAAGATGATCTAGATATGATTCAAAAACTAACATCTTATGAAACGGGAATTCGTTATCAAATGTATTCAGGATTTGCCTTTTTGATCTTAGGTTTGAATAAAGATAAATTTCAGTTTTCAATCAAATCAATTTATACACTTTGGTTATTAGGGATAATCTTCTTTTCGTTATCGATTTATGGTTTAACAATTCAGACAATTTTAGGAGTGTCGTTAAATTTTTTAGGACCAATAACTCCATTAGGAGGTATGTTATTAATTTCAGGTTGGGCAATTTTATTACTAAAATTCATTAAACAACCAAAAATTCAACATCAAACATCCACCATCAATAATTATCAAGCATCACCTACACAGCCCAACACCCAATCCCTAACACCTAAAAGCTAGTAAGATGAAAATAACTATTCTAGGTACAGGTACTTCTCAAGGAGTTCCAATGATTGCTTGTGATTGCCATGTTTGTGCTTCTTCAGATTCGAAAGATAAACGTTTAAGAAGTTCTATAATGGTTTCATATAATGGAGAAAATTATGTGATTGATAGTGGTCCTGATTTTCGCCAACAAATGTTACGTAACAATGTAAAAACTTTACGTGCAGTTATTTTTACGCATGAGCACAAAGATCATGTTGCAGGTTTGGATGATGTGAGAGGTTTCAACTTCAAAGAATCTCGTCACATGGAGATTTATTGTACAGAAAGGGTAGAAGAAGCCTTAAAAAGAGAATTCCATTATATTTTTTCGGCTATTCAATATCCAGGGTTGCCCCGTTTAAATATCAATAGAATTACTTCTGAAAAATTTATGTTACCTGATGGATTAGAAGTTCAACCTATAGAAGTTCAACATTATGTAATGCCAGTTTTAGGGTATAGAATTGGCGATTTTGCATACATTACTGATGCTAAAACAGTAGTCGATTCTGAAAAAGAAAAATTGAAAGGAATAAAAACATTAGTGGTGAATGCATTGCATCAAAATGAACATATTTCTCACTTTAACCTTCAAGAGGCTTTGATGTTTATTGAAGAAATAAAACCAGATTTTGCTTATTTAACTCATATTTCTCATCAATTTGGAACGCACGAAGAAATTGAAAAATTATTACCTTCTAATGTTTTTGCAGCGTATGATGGAATGATCTTAAATGTGAATAGAGATATTTAATTTCTTTTTGAAGTTCTCTGATGAGTCCAGTTTTTCTTTCACGGAAGATAAATGGGCTCGAATGGAAGAAATAATTATGGCATCTGAAAAGAAAGAAAAACGTAGAAAATTTCTATGGATTTTTTTCAGTGGATTTATTTCATCTTTATTGATAGTAATTCCATTGGCTTGGTATTTTATGACAAATAGCTCACATTCAACGATTAGTACTAAAAATGAATTAATTGAAGCTCAAAAAATAGAGAAGTCATCTACGGCAAAAAGTTCAGATAAAATAGCTATAAATCAAAAAAAATCTGCTTCTCATTTACCTGTTAGTGTGAGTTCTGAAGTAGAAACAAAGAGTACTGATTTTCAATCAAACGAAACTTCTTCTCTCAATGTGAAAAAGAAGAATGTTTCTATAAAATCAAGGAATCCATTTTATTCTATAAATAACGAAAGTGTAAAGCCTACTAATTTAAATAATTTAATTTCCAATAAGAATATTTTTAAAGGAGTGAAAAATACTGAGACATTGAATTCTAATGTGGGTTTAATTATTAATTCTCAAAATTTTGAAAAAGAAATTTCTAGTAATAAGGAAATCGTTTCTACCAATAATGTGAAGGAAGGAATAAATACTTCAACTGATTTAAACATAATGGATGAATCTAAAGAATTTACGACTCTAAATATACCTGTATTTTCAAAGACAGATTCAATACCAAATATTAATGATGAATTAACATCAATGGATTCCATAGCGAAAAAGGATTCTATTTTAACAGAAAGTTCGATTTTGTATAAACTGAATCCTGAAGATGAAAATACTGATTTTTCAATTTCATTTTCGGCGGGTGCTCAATATAATTTAGGGTACAGCCAAAATGATGGGAAGTCAATAAGTCCTTTTGGGTGTGTCAATTTGCAATTTAAAATAAAACCAACTTTCTATTTTAATACAGGATTAGCTTTTTCAAATGTTTCTAATTTAAGCTATGAAAAGAAAAGTATTCTGACGTCCTATGATTTTGGTTTCCGGAAAGATATAACGACAATTCAGCAAAAAAGCTTGAATTATATTTCAATTCCACTATTTTTTTCTAAAACGATAGGGAGAAATAGTTTGGGTTTTGGTTTAAATACTTCAATTCTTGTTTCTAATAAAAGCAATGTTTCTACTCAAAGTATTACTAGTTTAAGTACTTCAGATATAACTTCTTTTTCATCTAGAGATTATGGTTTTGGCCTTAGAAATATAGATTTTCAAGGATTGATAAATTATTCTTATAAAATCAAACCTAATATTTTGTTAGGAGCTTCTTTTAATTACGGACTAATAGATGTTCGACAAAAAAGTTGGACTCAAAATGAAACATTTGAAAGGAACCAATCTTTCCGTTTAGTATTCACTTATATGCTTAAATAATATGGAAAAGCTATTTAATAATTCAAGATATTTCATTTTCATACTTTTAGTGTTTTTTTCATGTAAAAAGACAAATGAACCAGCACCTAACAGTTCGGGAGCTGTATTTTATTTTTCTGGAAAAATAGATGGATCTGATGTTTTGATTGAAGCAGGTATATTAGATTATTATATGTATTCATCTAATAACCAAGATGGAACTGGATTAAAAACATATACATCTAATTTTTCAAAAACAAATTGTACAGATTGTCCTAATTCCCTCAAGTTTACTTTTATAGATTATGATTTATCACTACCAAATTCAACAGTATTAGACAGTACTTTTTATACAGGAAATTATAATTATGCAACAACATCTGGAAATGCTTCTCGATATTCAATTGCCTTTTCGGAACAAGCGATAGGAGGAACGCTTTCAAGTGTAAATTGGGAATTTGGTGACGGTTTAAGTCAAATAGGAATTTCTCCAGTTCATAAATATGTGCGACCTGGAATTTATCAATCTTCAATGGATGCATTGTTCGTTGGAGTAATTCAATCAACTTTATCTAATTCAATCAACCTTGGAAATGTTGGTGAAACATGCGAAGCAAATTTAGCTTTTAGTTCTCCAATTGGAACCTCTTTTAGTTTCACAGGAAATGGGATCAATGGACAAGCTCCTTATACGTATTCATGGAATTTCGGAGATGGAAATACAGATTCAAATCAAAATCCGACACATGTTTATGCGAATGAAGGAGTTTACCAAGTTTCATTAACTGTTACTGATGCAAATAATTTAACACATGTTAAAAGACAAAATATTCGTACTCAAAATTCTATAGATAAAGTTGCAAACTATACTTATGCAGCAACCCCTATTCCGAATCCAATAAATTTAGGGAATGTAGTAATTGAATGGAGAGATTCAAACGGAACTTTATTTACATCTAAAAACGATAGTCAGACGAATAGAAGTTCTTTTACAATTAAATCTATTCAGGATTATAAGCCAAATGAAAATAATCAACCTACTAAAAAAATAGCTATAGAGTTTTCTTGTACTTTGTATAATGGATTAAACCAAATAGTACTAACGAATGCAACTGCCGTTATATCTGTAGCATATTAAAATTTTCTTAAAGCATTATAATGTGACCCAACCTTTTAATCTTAATTTACGTGTAATGTTTTAGTGTGAAAAATTAAACTTTTTATAATCAACCCAACCTAATCTTTTATCAAGAAAAGAGTCTGCCCAATTATGTTTTGAGACAGCCTCTTTGAGTTTTGAAAAGTATTCTATTTTTGTTTTAAAGTATAAATAGTTTTATTGGTTGAAGTTAAAATACCTTCGGTTGGAGTATTCGTATTATCAACTTGAACTGATTCATCAATAAATGTAATTTGATTATTTTTTAACTCATCTATTTCAAAAATAAGAGAATTAGGACCTTGTAATCCTGAATAAGTATTTAATAGACTTACACCGTTGTTAATCGTATTATCAGAAGTCATAGAAAGTAAAATAGCTTCTTTGTTTTTTAATTTTGAGTTTTTGTTCTTATTTAAGAAAATCCAATTCCCACTACTTGTCATTTCAATTGAATTAGCAGTTTCTTTTTGAGTTATAGTAAAAGTACCATCTTTTTTGAATGAAAAAGTTAATGTAAATTCATCAGATGTACTCGTTCCTAGAACTGTTCCATTTCCGTCTTTGGTCGTATTCGTTTGAGTTGAACCGTTATAGATGTATTCAGAGATCATATTATTCGGATTGTCTGGATTTGAATATATTTGACTATTTAATCCATTGATACTTGTAACTGTCCATTCTCCAGTTAATCTTGCTTTTCGTGATTTTAATGAAAGTGTTGGATCGTTTTCTCCTTTTTTACAAGATGATAAATTGGCTGATAAAAATAAAGCTCCAGCTGCTAAAAAAAATAATTTTTTCATGATTTAGTATTTAATTAAATTGAAGTGCAAAAATAGATTTTTTATTGATTTGATTATTATACAATATACTTTTTTAACTTTTTTTATAAACCAGGGATTATTTTATTTTGAGGTGATATGGTTAAAATTATAATTTAAATTCAATCATGTTTACTATTATCACAGCCCTGAAAGGGTGTAATATATAAACATTGGGCAAAGCCCTATTGATCAGAAGATCCACACTACTAAAAGCCCTGAAAGGGCGTGATATTTAACGCTATATTAACACCAATCATATTATTCATTTATTTTACTTCTTGTTTTTTCAAAAAAGGCTTATGATCATCCAGTTTTTTTTAAGAATAATTGTCCCATACTTATATTATACCCTTTCAGGACTTTATTAATGTTAGTGATTTTCTTCTTTCGATGGACTTTGCCCATCGTTAACAGATGACACCCTTTCAGGGTTTTAATGCTCATAAATAAAAATATTATCAAACGATAATTCTATTCATAACTAAATTAATGAAAATTCGTTTTATACGTTCTAGCACCTCAAAATAATTTTATCCCGTAAACCTTTATAAAAATTATCTTGTTTATAATATTTGTATATTTAAAACCGTTAAGGAAAATAAAATCGACTTACTATGAGATATATTGCACTAATTTATTGTTGTTTGATCGTTTCAATTAGCAATGCTCAAGAAGAATTAACGAAGAATAATTCGGCAGGTGACTTCACTCTTGGTATTCGTTCAACCACAAGTTTTTTTGACAACACAAGTACAGGACTTCCAGGTATGGGAACAGGTGGAGATTTTAGAATTCGTTTATCTGATCGAGTTAATACAGATTGGTTTGCAGATTATATTATGTCAACAACAGAATCTTTGAAAAGAAATGATTTTCATATTGGCTGGAGTGTACTTTTTTATCCTTTTAACTTTCAAAATAAAGGATTTAAACCTTATGTATTAGCAGGACATTGTTTTGATTATAGTCAATATGTTGATTTAAAAGATTTTAATCACAATGCTGATCGATGGAGTTCAGCAGTTCAAGGGGGAATAGGAACACACTATTATTTTACCCCTCGTTTCGATATGATTTTTCAAGCACAATACATGATGCATTTAGGGACTCATTTAGAATCAGAAGTTGTGAATTCGCAAGTTGAATTTGTGAAAGAAAAAGGTGCGTTGTCAGAAGGTCACTTATTAATAACAGTTGGGTTTAATTATAAAATCGGGAAATTATGGGGAAGAAAATAATCGTCTTATTCTTGTGTTTTTCAACTGTTGTGAATGCACAAAATTTTTCTCTTGTTGGAAAAAATAGTAGTGGATCTTTAAAAGGGATGGTTTCTAAAAACTTCACAACTTTACTAAAGTATAATCCTTCTATGACAATTGACTACAGAACAGGAACTCTAAAAGCAACTGGTTCTTTGTACAAAGCAAATATGTTAAATAATTCTATCTCTCATTATTATGTAGGTGGAAATGCAGAATATTTTTTCTCAAATAATTATTCATTCAGAGGAGATATTTATTCACTTGTTGGAGAAAAAAACAGTCCTTATAATTCAATGTTGAAAACCAAACAATTGAGTGCAGGATTCAACCGCCATTTCCTTAAAAAACCAATGAGTCCTTTTGTAGGAGTTTTTACTGGAGTTACTCAATTACACATAAACTCTTTATTGGAAACCTTTGCTCCTGATTTTAATCATCCAACGGTTCAGTATATTCCTCATGTTGGTATTTCTATTGGATTTCAGTACTATTTCTATAAATACTGTCATTTCTTTGCCGAAGCAAGATATATTCATCAATTAAATCCATATCAACCGACATCTTTGGATGAAATATCCTATTCAGCTGGATTAGGATTTCAGATTTTTACAGGGAAAAGAAAATGATAGATTATTCTTTGATTGAAATTAGTTAAATCAATCCTTCGATTTCTTTCTTACTCAGTCCTGTTACTTTAGAAATTTCTAAAATTGACATGCCAGAATTTTTAAGGTTTTTTGCTACATTTCTAATCCCTTTTTCGATTCCTTGGTCCATACCAATTCCAAGACCAATTTCAACACCATTCCCATAAGCATCCGCTTTTATAGTCTTTTCAGTGCTAATATAATCCCAGTATTTGTCGTAAGTTTCGAGTTCTCCTTTAGTGAAACCGCTTTCTAAGATTAAATCTGCTGCTTCTTTTAATTCAGGAACATCTAAAAAATCTTGAGATATTTCTTCTTGATTATCATTTATTTCAGATAAAAACCTCAACCATAACACTTGTAATTTTTTATCCGTAAAATGATTTGCTTTGAATTTTGGTAGTTCAATAAATACAAATTCCAGACCTTCAATTACACTTTCACTGTCCTCCGTATGGATGATTTTGTAATGATGAATGTAGTTTTCTAGTTTGTTGTCAAAGTTTTCGTTTATAATGTTTAACGAATATACCGGTTGTAAACCTTTGTATTGAACTCCTCTTTTCGTTTGTTTTATATATGCTTTTGATGCATTAAACAATACTCGACTTTTAAAACTGTCTGTCCAAAGCATTTGCATTTCGACTATGAATTGTTGCCCTTTTTGATCAACACATCGAACATCGACAATTGAATTTTTAAACATTGGAATTTCAGGAACCAACTCAACGGGTAAATATTCTAAAGAAACAATTTTTTTATCGTCATCAAGTGGCATTACTGCATTCAAGAAACTTTTTAATAAATGAGGATGTTGTCCAAATATTTTTTTAAACGTTAAATCATTTTTTGGATCAAGATACCGCATGTTTTCTATTTTTAGAATAACAAATATACAAAAAAAAAGAATAAATGAAGGTTCTCATATATACCCAGTCATATCATAAACAGCATACCCAATCCATTCTTTCACCATTTTATTCCAGCCAAAAAGAGTTGACCAATCAGGAATAATATATTGGTCCCAAAAATAATTTGAAGTTGGTCCTGTAAGAAGATCTGTTGAATACGTATCACAAGGGAAGTTTTCTTTCAAAAAACAAGCTCTCGCTCTTCTAATGTGCATTCCAGAAGTAATCAATAGTCTTTTTTCTAAATGAGGATAAGAACGTTGTAATACTTTTTTTGTTTCGGTTGCATTTTCATGGGTGTTTTTCGATTTCGTTTCAACCAATAAATCAATTGCTGGAATTCCCCAACCAATCAACAATTCTCGAACTTGTAAGGCTTCCTTCAAACCTCTTCCCGTGACGTATCCTGAATCTCCCGAAATTAATATCTTTTTAATTTTCCCTTTTTTATAAAGGTTAATGGCTTGAAATATTCTGTCAGCATGATAATTCGGACATATTACATCTAAGTCAGCATTGTATTCGAACATTCCTCCTAAAACAATTCCAACATCGTAATTTTTTACATTTTCAATACGCGTACCGTGAATTTCCCATCTTTTGATGCATTCCAAATAAATAGCGGTATTTGAAAAAACTAAGAAAATAACGATAGCTCCAATTTTACTTCTCTTTTTCCATTTTTCCTTTTTGAAAAACAAAAAGCCTGCTAAACAAAGTATAAACCAAGTAAATGGGTAAAGGAACATGAGGAATACTTTTGAAAGTATAAAAAACATAATCAAGTTTTAATAAAAAATAACATTTAATCAAGCGAATTTATTCATTTATCTTCTTACATGTTCTATTTTTGTACAAAAAATAAAATATGCTTCTTGTAATAGGTAAAGAAATTTTAAACGAAATAAACAAAAATAAACTTGTGAAAGAGATCAAACCACAATCGATTTTTGGTGTAAAATATTCAGATATAAACGAATTTCTTGTAAAGATTGGAATTAATCTTTTGTTAGCAATTTTAATTGTTGTTATAGGTTTTTGGCTAGTTAAACTAGTTGTTAAGGCTTTAAAGAAAATTTTAAGAAAAAGTAAAACAGATGAAAGTTTGGTCACTTTTTTATCAAGTTTACTTTCAATGGTTTTAAAAGTCCTGATTGCTGTTACAAGTATAACCCAGTTAGGTGTAGAAATGACATCTTTTGTCACCATATTAGGAGCTGCAGGTTTAGCTGTTGGTTTGGCTTTTTCTGGAACCTTGTCAAATTTTGCTGGAGGAGTGATGATCTTAATTTTTAAACCTTTTAAAGTTGGTGATTTTATTCTGACGCAAGGAGAACAAGGAACGGTAAAAGAAATTCAAATATTTAATACGTATTTACATACTTCTGATAATAAAATCATCATATTACCGAATGGTCCAGTTGCAAATGGGAACATTACCAATTTCACAAAAGCTGAAAAAAGAAGAGTTGATTGGTTAATCAGTATCTCGTATGGTGATGATATGAAAGTGGCGAAAGAATTAATTTCTAAATTTATTGAAGAGGATGTTCGGATTTTAAAAGATCCAATCCCATTTATTGGCGTTGAGGCTTTAACAAATAATTCAGTTGATATTAGCGTTAGAGTTTGGACGGAAACAACAGATTATTGGGATGTGTTTTATTTAATGAATGAAAGAGTTTACAAAGAATTTGAATTAGCTGGCTTACATTTACCTCATTCAAATATTCAAGTAACAGCAGAGCCAATACTATGAGTCAATTAGTTATACATCCCTTAAATTTCGATCCAATTATTCTTGCTTACAAAGAAGGAAATAATTTTGGGCGTTTAATCGAAATGAGTTTTGAAATTTTTGGACCTGGAGAATTAGAATGTAAAATTGAAATAAACGAAAAACATTTAGCAACTCCTTATGCGGCTCACGGAGGTGTTGTTTCAGCCTTGATGGATTCTGTTTTAGGTATTGCTGCTCTTTCTCTAACGTGTATCGACGGAAATATCGTTTCAACCGTAGAAATGAAATTGAATTTTTTAGCTCCTGTTCGTCCAGGTGATATTTTAATTGGAAAAGCGATTGTATTATCTAGAGGGAAAAGAATCATTGTCACAGAAGCTGAGATTAAAAATCAAAATGATGTTTTGGTCGCGAAAGGAATGGGAACTTTTAACGCTTATCCAAAGGAAAAAGCAGGGTATTGATTATCGATTATAAATCAGGAGATTATTTTATTTTGAGGTGATGTGGTTAAAATTATAATTTAAATTCAATCATGTTTACTATTATTCACAGCCCTGAAAGGGTGTAATATATAAACATTGGGCAAAGCCCTATTGATCAGAAGATCCACACTACTAAAAGCCCTGAAAGGGCTTGATATTCAACGCTATATTAATACCAATCATATTATTCATTTATTTTACTTTTTGTTTTTTCAAAAAAGCCTTATGATCATCCTGTTTTTTTTAAGAATAATTGTCCCATACTTATATTATACCCTTTCGGCTTTATTAATGTTAGTGATTTTCTTCTTTCGATGGACTTTGCCCATCGTTAACAGATGACACCCTTACAGGGGTTAATGCTCATAAATAAAAATATTATCAAACGATAATTCTATTCATAACTAAATTAATGAAAATTCGTTTTATACGTTCTAGCACCTCAAAATAATTTTATCCCATTATCGATTATAAATCAGGGTAATTTTATATCAAACCAAATAAAATGAGTAATTTTGCAAGTAATTAAAGAAATTTAAATATGCTTTTATTTTTAAACGACATAGCTGGGTCAGAAGTACTTCTTATTTTAGTGTTTATCCTAATGTTTTTTGGATCTAAAAGTATTCCTGGTATTGCTAAGACATTTGGTAAAACAATGTATCAAATCAAGCAAGCTTCTTCTGATTTGCAAGGGGAAATTAAGAAGTCAGGAATGGATATTAAAAAAGATTTAAATTTAACAAGCATAATTTCTGACACAGTAGAAGAAATTCAAAGACCGTTAGATCAACAAATGGTTGAAATGGATGATATCATCAACTACACGGCACCTAAGAAAATTGAAATTTCTGAACCTTTAGCTCCTGAAGTTATTACTCCAATTGAAGTCGTTGAAGAAGTGAAAATAGGAAGTCCTGAAATTGAAGTTTTGAAATCAGTAAAATCTGAAAAAGGGACTATCTAAATCAAAATAAGTTTTTTATTCTAAGCGAATATAGGTTTTAAATTGATAAACCGAACAAACATTTTTACCGTTATTTGTAGCTGGAATTAAGGGAGATATTCCTGAAAGAATTTTTCTTAGTTTTTCTTTACAAGTTTCATTGACAACTAATCTAGGAAAATTGATGTCAATTATTTTACCTTTTGAATTGACTGTAAATTGAATTTCAGCGTTTGATATAATTTCATCTTGTTGAATGCCTTCATAAATTATCGGGATCATTTCCTCTGTTAATCTAACAAGCGTTACAGGAGAGTTAAAATTTGCTGGAGTTTCAGGTGATTTATAAATCGAATCGCATGAATCATAAACTTCCTGACCAAAAGAAAGAAGGTAATTTAAACAAAATAGAAACAAACAAACTGCTTTCATTAATTTTAGATTTCAACCAAGTCTAAACGTTTATTTTTGTCAATTATTAATTATTCAAAAAACGGTATATTCTTTCTTGGTTGTGATTTTTACTGTTTCTTTTAGATAGGTGGTTTTTAGGTTCGAAACAATTGAAATTTGATCGATCCAGCCATTTGTTAAGTTCATAATATAAATAGTTTTTGTTGTACTATTATATTTAAAATTAGAAACTGTTCCTTCTCCAACTTCATCTTCGGATACAAAAACATCCATCAAATCCTTCATGTGAAGCTGTAAATCAGCAGAATTTGGTTTGTCATTCATTTCAATTTTACACTCGTTTTTTTCTTTATTGGCACTCTTTAAAATGGAAGTTGAAGTTCCATTTATCGATTTTTTATTGAATAAAACATATTCAATTTTATTCTCTTTTGATTTATTTAAAAATAGATCATCACCATATAAAGAATGAATTACTCCTATATCATCTAAAAGAATAATTTCAATGTTTTCAGGCTTTAAGTATAATTCTTTCGTTTCTTTATATTGTTCTTCAATGATAGGGATTAAATAATCATCTTTCGGAGCAATTTTCGCTAATTCATTTTGTAAAATCAAATCAAAAGCCAACCCCATTTTTAAAGTTAATTCTTTTAAATTTAGTACAGTGTCAAATTGACCAAATTCATCCGTGGTATAGAGAATTGTTAAATTTTCTTTGATTTTACGTAAGGCTTCAATATAGTCATCAGCTTCTTTATTGATGGAAAAATTCTTATAAGTCATTTCCATTGTATAGTTGGAATCGGTACTGTTTTTAATTTTAACAGTGATGTCGTATTTAAACGTTAAAGGTGTTTTATCTATTTTCTCCTCATTTTCTAATCTTTCTTCTGTTTCAATTATATGAAATGTACGGTATTCATTTTTTTCAAAGTAGGGGATAGTCGAAACATTTGTTGGTGACTTTAAATTTAATTGTTGACTATTAACAAATACGGTTAAGCAACAACAAAAAGAAAAAAGAAAGTTAGAAATTGACATTTATTATTTTTAATTGATGATGAAATGTGATTATTTTGAGTAAAATTAATCAAATTAATTGAATGAAAAATCAAAGAAGAGTGAGGGACAAGACAAACGTATTTTGAATATTGAATAAAAATGAAACCTTTTTCAATAAATAGAGGTCATAATTATACCTTTTTTAGGTGCAAGATTATTGCGTAAGGAAAGCTTTAGCTGATCTATAAAATCAAACTACACATTATTACAATTCCAGAAGAAGTTGGGGTGGTTATACAGCAGATCATTATACGTGGATAGGTTGAAGTATATCCTTACTCAAAGTAAAGTGAAAACAGTAAATCAAAGAATTAAATTATCGAAATGTGTATAGGCAAAAGTAAATCTTAAATTTTAGTAAGATTTTAAATTCGTTTGAAATGGAGTGATAAATAATGAATTCTTTTCTAATATTGTAAAATAGTTAACTAAATTATTTAAAATGAAAATATTAAAATTAACTTTGTGAAAATTAACTTTTTGATTGTTTAATTTTTTTAAGTGATTCGGATGTTTTTTTATAAATTAATCAATAAAAAATGAATTTTAAATCGATTTTTTTTCTTTCCGCAATTTTTCTGATCCCTTTTTTAGTAAAATCTCAAATGTCTATTTATGTGGGAGAAGGAATTGGTCGATACCAATTTTATCAAGGTGAATTATCTACTATTGCTTGGGAATTTAATAATCATTCTGGAGTTACTAAAGAAATGAATCCAAATCAAAGTTTTAGTGGCTTAGCGTTTGGATCTAATTTTAACTTCAATAGGTTGAATATTGGCCTTGATTGGGCTCGTAAGAATAATAGATTCGGCGGGGAATATGAATTCGGAGGAGTGAAAGTAACTGATAATTATGTACAATGTATAAATAGTTATTATATAAATTTTGGAATTGGAAACAAGATAGACCGTAAGACGATTAAAGAGGATAAGGATATCGTTTGGCGAATTCAAACAGAATTTGGATTTTATAATTTTAAATTAAAAGAAGAATTAAAAGGTACAACGAATGATTTTGATGGAGTATTAGGGAATCGAAAAGAAGTTTCAGTAAGAATGGCATTTAATGTTTGGATTCCAATTACCCAAAAATTGAGGTTTAATGTTATGCCTTACTTTGAATTTGATACAAGTGGAGGTTTTGTTGAGATTTTAATTGATAGATATCAAGCATCTCAATATTACAATATTAATCATTATGGAATTAACTTAAATCTGGACTATGCTTTTTAATAAAAAACTACTGATCCTATTTTGTTTGATCTTTAATCAATCCGTATTTTCTCAAAAAGATAATTTTAAACAAGCGTTTTATTATAGATACCAAGCTGTTGGAAATTATAAATTTTCTGATTGGAATGTAGATGATAAAAACACATACGGTTTCAATTTTAAATCGAAAGATTACGATTTCAAAAAGCGTTTTACCTACGATATTGGGTATAGATTTACGTATAATTCTAAATATTACACTAGTTTATCTTATCAACATTATACGGGACGAATTCTTCAATTGTCTTCTTCTTCTAATGTTGGTGCTCAAATAGATTTAGCGGTTAATTCAATTTCTTGGGGATTTGGTATTCATTTTGGAAATAGTGAAAAACGTTTTTCAGTTTCTCCTTTTATAAACATGGTGATAGGCGCACCAATTCGATTTACCTACGAGACTATTGGTGTTGATGGTTTTCATAGTAGAGGAAGTGAAAAATCATCGAATGGAACTTATGCTGCTTCGGGTCCTTCTTTAGGTGAGGAATTAGGTCTGCTTTTTAAATTCAATGTGAGTGAAAGTTTTTCTATCGAATGCGAAGCAGCCAATATGTGGTCAAATTTGGTAGCTCCTGGCACAGTTGATGACCCTAGTTTATATAAAACGTTTACAGGATCAATTTCAGCAACTAGTTCTGGTTTTACAGATAAAATTTCAGCTACGAAGTTAATGATAGGTCTTTCTTATACTTTTTCAAATAAAATGAACGGAACATGGTATTTATAAAACAACTATTATTTGTTATTGTCTCTATTGTTTTAATTAGTTCATGTTCTAAAAAAGGTGGATTGTATAGCGATTATTGGGAAACAAGAGAGGCTGGTGCTTATAAATTTACTGAAGCAAAATTGACGATCTACACGGATGGGGTTTTAACAACCGACTCAATTATTGAAATTGGAAATTCATATATATTGTTAGCTACAAATTCGGTTGATGGTTTTTTTAATGATTTATCATTTTACGGTGACTGGATGCCCTCATTTATTTCAGGAATTTCAGGTGCAGATGCTTGGAATATTGAAAATGATGAAAAGCGAATTACGTTTTCAATGTACAATCCTAGTTTAGCGAGTGAAATGCCAATAGCAACATTAACAATAGATGATATCGGAAAGAAAAAACAAAAATGGCATTCAATAATGAATATTGGAAATCAATATTGGCATTACACGTATTCGGTGGAAAGAACAAATAAACCATAGTCTAAAAGCTTGTAAATAAATCGGCTTTTTTAAATTAACTTTCCATCAATATTTTTCTAGTCATTGGACCTTGACAAAACAATGCGTCTAATATCGAAAGATTTGAAGTGAAATCTGATAAGTCTCCAAAAACTTGAATATAGGTTTTAGTGTCTTTTAAGGTCAATAATCTATTTTGATTCAGCAAAACTCGTTGATCAATATTTTGGATAATGTAATCTGATGAAAATGAGGTTTTAGTGTCGATTTGGAACCAAGAAAAAATCCTTGATTGTATGTTCAGATTAAATTTCAGTAAGTTCGTTTCGTTTTGATAAATCAACTCTTTTACTTCATTTCCATAATGCTCAAAATAAGGAGAATTGGAATAGGCACTTTCAATCGCTTTCCAATGGTCTTTTCTCCAATCAGTATCATTTGAAATTTCTACTTCTTCTATAGCGGTCTTAGAGCCGTTTTTGCGTATAACAGGAATTGATAGTTGTTGTACTCCATTAGCAGTAAGAATCTCACAACGATTACGAAAGGTTTGTTTAATGAAGTGTTCTTTAGATTCGATCTTTATTTCCTCAAGAGAAAATAAAGATCGATAATATGCTAGATTACCAAAATATACTGTTGGAAAAACAGGTGTCATTATTTAATAACGTTGAACAATCTATCCCAACGAATACCACCGTATAATGGATCTTTAGAAAACCAAACCATTGATGCTCGTCCTACAATATGATCTTCAGGTACAAATCCCCAATAACGTGAATCTGCAGACTTGTATCGATTGTCTCCCATTAACCAATAATAGTTCATAGCAAATTTATAAGTTGTTGCTTTTTTTCCGTCAATGTAAATACCTGTTTTGTTTTCAAGTAATTTGTGCCCTTCATAAGCTGTAATAATACGTCTGTACCAAGCAATATTTGAAGAACTAATTTTAACAACCTGTCCTTTCATAGGAATTTGAAACTTAGTAAAATCAGATACAGTATTACTTATATATAAATCATTTGGAAATAGGCTTAAGTTTTGAATCATTTCAGAATTAGTAAAACTTTTACCATTTTTCATTTTAAATTGAGGCATAAGTTCCACTGTGAAAATAGCTTTTGGATATTTTTTTTCCAAACTCTTTTTTTGAGTTAATGTTAAATTCATTGAATAACTTCCGTCTTCTAATCTTTTATAATCGTCCCTTTTTTTCTCAATCCCCAAATCATATAAGTATTCATCAGAGGTAATTGTGATATTTTTGACATTGTAGATTATATTTTGAAAAGGGGAAACATAAGCAGGTTTTCCATTTACATATAAAATAGATTCCTTAATTTCTAACCAATCTCCTGGAGTTCCTACGCATCTTTTAATGTAATTTTCTCGCTTATCAACGGGTCTTGAAATTACTCCATAATGATTTATCATTTTACCATCTATTCCAATAGTCATTTTGTTGACAGCTATTTCAGTTCTAGCTTGAGATTTCCAATATTCAAGGTTTTTGATAAAATCAGAACTGAACTCTGAACTTATGTAGCTCTCAGCTAAATGATCAGTATATTCTCTTGCCGCAACTTCATTTATTGAACTACCTTGTGATGCAAATAGGTTTCTTAAGCTGTCCATGTAAAAATTTGATTTCTCATTTTTCAAACCTTCATACTTTTTACTTGACCATAATCTTAAACCTTCCCGGATCAAGATTGAGTGGTAGTCATGTCCCATTAATCCATCTGGCATTCTTGGGTCATAAACAGCTGTATCTCCAGAAGGATAATTAAAAACGACAACATCGTTTCTATTTACTTTTCCGAATCCTGGAAGTCGTGTATAGTTGACTGTTTCTAAAGTTGAATAAGATTTTGTTACAACCCAAGGGATCGTATTGTGAACCAATGGAAACGATAGGGGAGTAACTGGTACTTTGGGTCCGTAAGCTAATTTATTTACAAACAAGAAATCTCCAACCAATAATGTTTTTTCCATCGAACCAGTAGGGATCTGGAATGGTTCAAAAACATACGTTCTAATAATTAAAGCAGCAACTAAGGCAAACATAATTGAGTCACCCCATTCTTTTACTTTTGTTTTTTCTCCTGGTTTCTCTCTTGAAATAGCATTCAATGCCAAAGCCAAAGCGTGACCAATAATTGGTAAACATAGAAATAAAGCTAAATGATCTCCCATTGAACGGTCATGAACTTCTTTTCCATTCATCCAATTAGTTTCTGGCAATAGATCTTGTTTTGAAGAGGCAATTTTCGCCATAATAATATATGGGAAAAACATACCTTGTAAAGTGTCTCCAATTGAATAATATCCAAAACGTCTAATGTAACTTACATTTACAACCATCCACATAACAATATGAACTCCTGGAAAAAGCAATAATAATGACCACCATGGTTTTTGACAACCAATTTTAAAAGCTACAAAATAATTGTAACCAGGAATTAAAGCTTCCCAACGTTTACGGTCAGCTTGCTCAAAACTTTTCCACCACATTACTAAATAGGGGTGAACCAATATCATTAAGTAAAAATAAAAAGCGTTCATTAATTAGAAATTTAATACATCATTCATTTGAAATTCTCCTTTTTTGCCTAATAAAAATTCGGCAGCAATCACAGCTCCTAAAGCAAAACCTTTTCTATTGTGAGCTTCGTGTGCAATTGAAATTGTATCAATGTCTGATACGTATTTAACGATATGTGTTCCAGGAACATCTGGAAGTCTGTAAGAGGTTAATGCTAATTGATTTGGATTCGTATGAGGGATTTCATCTTTTCCAAGAACCCATGAAGTATAATCTTTGTTATTGTCAAGAAGACCATCAGCAATTGTAATGGCTGTTCCACTTGGTGAATCTAGTTTTTGGATATGGTGAATTTCTTCAATTGAGGCAGTGTAATCTGTGTTTCCATTCATTAATTGAGCTAATTTCTTATTTAATTCAAAAAATAAATTCACTCCAATACTAAAATTAGATGCATGTAAAAGAGCTCCATCAAATTGTTTTATTTTATCTTGGACTTCAGGTAATTGGTCATTCCATCCGGTTGTGCCAACAATAATAGGTAGTTTCTTCTCTAAACAAAAGTTTATGTGATTCAAGACAATGGATGGTTGTGAAAATTCAATGGCCATCTCTACATTTGAAAAATCTGCGTGTTGAACACTCAATTCACTGTTACATATTAGTACTACGGTATGCCCACGTTCTTCAGCAATTTTTTCAATTGCTTTTCCCATTTTTCCGTATCCTATTAAAGCTATATTCATAATTCAATTTTGTGATGAACAAATTTAGGGTTAAATGTTTGTTAAACTAATTTTTTTAACGAAAATTAAAACATAAACCTATACCTACAGTTTTTTGATTTAAAAGTTTTGGTCTTATTTGAAAGGTTAGGTCGTCTGAAATATCAAATTTAACAAAATGTGCTTCTATCCCAGCATCTATGATCTGAACTAAATAGGCAGCTCCAAATACTAAAATGGATAAATCTCTTTTTGTTAAATATCGGCTGTGCTCAGATAATAAAGTAAGTGAATCGTAATACACGTATTTTTGATTTGATATTTCTCCATTATTTTCTTTACGATAATTATATTCTTGTTTTAATGAAAGTTGTGTAAATTCATTTTGAACTAAGAAATATCCTGCTGCACCAACTCCAGCATATATTAAAGGAACTTTCCAGAAAACATTGTTCTTTCCTTTGACTCCTTTTTCGATGTTTAAATAATTGTATACTTGACCAGCACCAGGTAAAATAGAGGAATAAATAACTGCTCGTTTAACTGAGTGTTGAGGAATTGAATCTTGTTTTAAAGTGTCTAGTTCTTTATTCTGGGAGAATAAAAAACTAGAAATGGTTGTAAACAAAAAAACAATTCTGAATTTCATTATTTGTTTAAAATTTCAATAATACGATTAAAGTCAACATCTGAACTAAAATTGATGATAATTTTCCCTGAACCTCCAGTTGATTTTTTTAATTCAATTTTAGATGAAAGTTTATCTGCTAAATGTTCTTTAAATACAATTTGATTACTTGATAACTCACTCGTCAAAGCTTCTTTGTCTTTAGGAACATAAGTTTCTTCTACCGGTTCTTCTTTAATGTGACCTTGTTTTATTAAAATTTCAACATCTCGAACAGAAAGACTTTCTAATAAAATTTTATTGAAAATTGATAACTGAACAGGTTCTTCTCCTGCTGAAACTAAAGCTCTTGCATGCCCCATTGAAATTAAATTATCTCTAACTCCAGCTTGAATATCAGCAGGAAGTTTTAGTAATCGTATATGGTTGGTGATGCTTGAACGACTTTTTGATATTTTTTGACTTAATTGATCTTGCGTTAAATTACATTCATCAATTAATCGTTGGTAAGATATAGCAACTTCAATTGAATTTAAATCTTCACGTTGAATGTTCTCAACCAAAGCCATTTCTAACATTGATTGGTCATTCGCAACTCGAATATATGCTGGTACTTCTGTTAATTCAGCCAGTTGAGAAGCTCTAAATCTTCTTTCTCCAGAAATTAATTGATAACGATCCCGCCCTAATTTACGAACGGTTAATGGTTGTATAATCCCATGAACAGAAATAGATTGACGTAATTCTTCAAGAGAAGCCTTTTCAAAATTAGATCTCGGGTTAAAAGGATTTGCTTCAATATTAGAAATTGGAAGCATTGCAATAGAACCTACAACATCTGTAGAAGCACTTTTTGTAGTGATGTCTGTATTCGCATTTTCTAGTAAAGCACTTAATCCTTTCCCTAGAGCTGATCGTTTTTTCGTATTAGAGTTCATTATCTAATTCAATTTGTTTAGTATCGTTACTGATTTTTGTGACATTGTTTTTTTGAAGAACTTCCCTTGCAAAATTCAAATAATTGAAAGATCCTTTACTTGAAGCATCGTGCATAATAATTGTTTCACCAAAACTTGGAGCTTCTCCTAATTTAGTATTTCTATGAATAACAGTGTCAAAAACTAATTCTTGAAAATGCGTTTTGACTTCATCAACAACTTGATTAGCAAGTCTTAAACGGGAGTCGTACATGGTTAAAACAATACCTTCGATTTCTAAATCTTCGTTTAATCTTCCTTGAATTATTTTAATTGTATTTAATAATTTCCCTAAACCTTCCAAAGCGAAATATTCACATTGAACCGGTATCATTACTGAATCTGCTGCTGTTAGAGCATTCACAGTAATTAAACCTAAAGAAGGTGAACAATCAATTATAATAAAATCGTAGTCATCTTTTATTTTATCAAGAGCTAATTTAAGCATGTACTCACGATTAACAAGGTCAATCATTTCAAGTTCAGCTCCAACAAGGTCTATATGAGATGGAAGAATGTCTAAATTTGGATTTTGTGTTGTTAAAATTAATTCATTCGGATGAACTCCATTAATTAAACAGTCATAAATGTTTTTAGTGCTTTTTGGATCAAAACCTAGTCCTGAAGTTGCATTTGCTTGGGGATCAGCATCTACTATAAGTGTTTTATATTCTAAAACGCCAAAGCACCCTCCTAAATTAATAGCGGTTGTTGTCTTACCAACTCCACCTTTTTGATTTGCAATTGCAATAATTTTACCCATTAGATCAAATTTGAACGATAAAGATACACCAATTCAAGCTTGGAAATGGTATTTTTATTAGGTATTTATTAACATTTTAGCGTGTGTTTTATAATTTCCTTTTAAAACACTTCTGTTGAAATAGATGTATAATCTTGAGTTTCTGCTTCTTTTTCTAAAAAATCTCCAGAAAGTCTTAATTCCTTGATTTTTTCTAAGACATCTTCAAGTCCTTCTTGGAATTTATCAAAATCTTCTTTGTACAAGAATAGTTTGTGTTTTTCAAAATTATCTCGACCTTCTGAAAAAGTTTTTTTACTTTCAGTTAAAATGATATATAGATCTTTTCCTTTTGTGGATTTAACATCGAAAAAATAAGTTCTTTTCCCTGCTCTTACAACTTTTGAATATACTTCATTATTGTTTTGATTTTCCATAGTGCATTTTGTTTAAAAGGTTTTAACTGAGCAAATATGCTTATTAATTTAATACGAAGTCTTGATTGTGAATAAATTAAATTCGATTGTTATTAAAAATAAAATACTCAAATATAGATGTTGTTTAATTTTTGATAATCACAATGTGTTCATTAATCTTCCTTCATTGAGAGGAGAAAACGCTATTTTAAATGACTGATTGGTCGAAAATGAATGTTAAAAGTGAGAGTAAATTTGAGTTAGGATGATGAGTTTATAGTCTTGAAAATTAGTTATATATGACCTATGTATTTAATCGATACTTAAGTAAGCTAATCCAAAAACTTTAAAAAAAATGATATCCTATAATTTAACAATCGAAATCAGGTTAATCATAAAATTTAGGAAAGTCAATGATGTCATTGAATTTAGCTAATATATATGTTCTTTATTTTTTATCAACTTAATTGTAGTTTAATTTGTTTTTTAATTTTAAACATATTAATATTGATGGTTTAAAAATTTAACTATTCTGTTCATGAAGACTTTACTAACTATTTATACACTATTAATCTGCTTTTTTTCCTTTTCACAGACAAATATTTCATTTTCACCAGCGAGTAATGGACAAACATTTTCTACTTGTAATGGTTTTATCATTGATTCTGGAGGTCAAGGTGGTCCTGGGTATTCTAATAACGAAACGTCTGTAATTACAATTTGTACTGGTACCGTAGGTAATAGTATTGCGGTGACTTTTAATTCGTTTAACTTAAGTTTGTCTGATGATGATCCGAGTGCGGTTGTAAATGTTGATTACATGACTATATATGACGGGGCGACTGTTGCTGCTCCTGTCGTTGGCGTGTACACTGGAACCTCTTTATCAGGAATTGTTATCCAACCAACTATTACAAATGTTTCTGGTTGTCTTACTTTTAAATTTACATCTAATACTGTTGGAACTGGTTCTTTTACAGCAAGTGTTAGTTGTGATATTCCTTGTAACGATCCAACTGCTGCTGGTATTATTGTTGGAGGTATAACTTCAGATAGCATTAGAGTTTGTTTAAATGAACCAGTTGTCTTTGAAAATGCAGGGTCTTTTGCGGAAACTGGATTTGCTATTAGTGGTTATAAATGGGATTTCATGGATGGTACAACTGCCCTTACTGAAGATGCTACTCATAGTTTTGCGGCTCCTGGTTTATATAGGGTTCAATTGTTTGTTACGGATAATAATCCTGATAATGTTTGTGTGAATAATAATTTAATAGATCTTTTAGTTTTAGTAGCTCCGAAACCCGATTTTACTGGATTCCCTGGTGATACAACAATTTGTATGGGTGAGTCTGCTTTATTTACCGCTGTTCCTGAAGATTACGAAGTTACTTGGACTGGTTTTCCTCATGTAACTTATATCACGGATGGTTGTTTTTCTGATAATCAATTAGGTGTTGCTCAAACGATTGACCTCCTTCAGTCGGATTTCATTCCTGGTTCAACTATAACAAACGCAAATCAAATTTTAGGTATATGTATTGAAATGGAGCATACTTTTATTGGTGATTTAGATATTAAAATAACTTGTCCAAATAATCAGACCTTAATTTTACACCAGCAAGGTGGAGGAGGAGCTTATTTAGGTCTACCAGTTGAAACGGATGGTATTGATTGCAGTGATCCATCAACGATTGGTTCTCCTTATACTTATTGTTTTACTCCGACAGCTACTCAAACTTGGGTAGATTGGACAGCTTCTCCTGGTGGTTCAACAATTCCTGCTGGAGATTATCTTCCGATTGATCCTTTTTCAAATTTAATTGGTTGCCCAACAAATGGTGTTTGGCAATTGAGTGTGATTGATAATTGGGCTGCTGATGATGGAGCTATTTTTTCTTTCGGATTGAATCTAGATCCTTTGTTGTACCCTGTTCCTGTTTTTATTGCTCCTCAAATTGGTGCTCAAGTAGATTCTTCTTATTGGTCAGCTTCTGCTACTTATGTGTCAAATTTATCGGTCAACGGTGATGTTGTTACGATAACTCCTTCGATTGCAGGAACGTATAATTACATCTATACGGTAATTGATAATTATGGTTGTATCAATGATACTTCAGTGAATGTAATTATAACACCTCAACCAACTGCTTTTGCAGGAAATGATACTGTTCTATGTGATAATTCAGTTCTTCAATTGAATGGATCAATAACAGGTGGAGTGGTTCCTACTCCAAGTTACGTCTATTCTTGGTCGCCATCAACTTCGGTTTCAAATGCCGCAATTCTAAATCCATCTTTAACGGCTACTACTGAACAAACATTATTATTATCAATCGCACCTGTCGGACATCCATTGTGTATTGTGACTGATAATATATCAATTAGTTTTTTTAGTCCAAATGTTAATTTAGGAGAAGACAAAATAATTTGTTCTAATTCGAATGTTACTCTTACAGATTTAATCGATAATCCTACTGCTTCTTATTTATGGTCTACGGGTGAAACGACTGAGAGCATTACTGTAAATACGAGTGGAAATATTTCTATTATCTCTTCAAACGGAAGTTGTTTTGCAAACGATACAATTAATGTTTCTTTTATTCCATCTGCTTCTTTAGGGGTAATTCCAAATGTAATTTCTTCTGATGGTGATGGAAAAAATGATTCATTTCATTTCCCGATTGTAAATATTGATAATTTCTCTATTATTATCGTAAATAGATGGGGAGAAAAAATATTTGAAACAACCGATACAACTCTTTTTTGGGACGGAACATACAATGGAAAAAAAGTTTCAGATGGAGTTTATTTTTATATCATCAAATATTCTGATCCATGTATTGGTCCAGATGAAATTACCCTTGATGGAAACGTGACTGTTTTTGGTCATTGATTTTATGTATTTAAATATTAAATAAATAATCTGAAAATTACTTTTGTAACATCCTTAGTCGTTTCGTTTAATGTCTTTTGCTAGCAGTAAAGTATCTATATCGTTTAACGCTACGATGAATTTGCAATTCTTCGCTTTTTGTACTTGATAGCAGATTCAAAAATTAACTTGGATTTACCTTCGGTACTACTTTGTGACGTAATCCATTAAGAAAACTGTAGGATTCTAGAAGATGGGAAATTAGTTAATCAGTTGATTCTGTTTAATTAATTTCTACATTTGAGAGTTGTCTTAAAGAAGAGTGAGTATGCTTCGGGATTGAGCAGGATTAAAAATCCAACTCAGCTGGAAACTTTCAACAAACACCAAACGATATTTGCGTTATTAAAAAGTTAATTCAATGAAATTCAACAACTTTAAATCGTTCACTTGTGTATCTTCTTCAATAAATATTTCAACTCTCCTTCAATTGCTTCGCATAAATCTCTGAATACGTTCCTTTTAAATTGATTAATTCAGCATGTGAACCTTCTTCAACTTTACATCCGTTTTCAATGACTATTATTTTACTCGCATTTCGAATAGTAGAGATACGGTGACTTACAATAACAGATGTTTTTAAGGAGGTTTCATTTTTTAAGTTAGCCAAAATAATTTCTTCTGTTTCGGTATCAACTGCTGATAAACAATCGTCTAGAATTAAAAGACTTGGTTTTCTAATCAATGCTCGAGCTATACTTACTCTTTGTTTTTGTCCACCACTTAAATTAACTCCTCTTTCACCTAATAATGTTTCAAATTTATCTAAAAAAGCATCAATGTTTTGATAAACATGTGCTTTTTTAGTAATTAAAATTAACTCATCGATAGAAACGGTTTCTTCATTTGAACCAAACTTAATATTATTGGCAATTGTGTCTGAAAATAAAAAAACATCTTGTGGAACAACACCGGTTTGTTTTCTGAAATAATCTAAATTAACCTCTTTCAAATTGATTCCATCAATGAATATTTCACCTAAAGTTGGATCAAATTGACGCATTAAAAGATTGATAATTGAAGATTTACCACTTCCTGTTCGACCAATTACGGCAAAAGTATCTCCTTTATTTATTTTAAAACTTAGGTTATGAACTGCCTCAATGTTTGAATTGGGATACGTATAACTCACATTTTTAAATTCAATCGTTCCTTGAAATTGAAAATCCGAATTGTTTTCATTTTTAATTTCAGGTTTTTCTCTAAGAAATTCATTGATTCTTTCTTGTGAAACTGCTGCACTTTGAATAATCGAAGTTACCCAACCAACACTCGCAAATGGCCAAGTTAACATATTGACAAACATAATAAAAGAAATAATTTCACCTAAAGAAATTGAATTATTGTAGGTCATAAATCCACCAACATAAATTACAATTAAAGTACTAAGTCCGATTAAAAAAGTAATCGTAGGCATAAACATCGCATTCACAAATACCTTTTTCATATTACGTGTATGGTATTCATTTGCTGAATTATTGAACTTTTCTTTTACTTCATTTTCTCTACTATACGCTTTAATCACACGGATTCCGGAGAAAAATTCTTGAATTAATGTAGACATGTTGGATTGTTCTTTTTGAACTTCATGACTCAATTTATTCATCTTACTTGAAACCTTATAAATTAGAAACGACATCAAAGGCAAAGGGAGTAAAACGAAAAATGTTAATTTCCCATTGATCTGAATCATTTGAGAAACTACCATTATAAAAAGGATTACTAAATTTATCGTGTACATGATGCCTGGACCCAAATACATCCTAACTTGACTAACATCTTCCGTAATACGATTCATTAAATCACCCGTATTATTTTTTTTGAAGAAGGAGTAATCTAATTTTTGGTATTGATCATATACCTCATTTTTTAAATCATATTCAATTAAACGCGACATAATAATAATACTTTGTCTTTGTAAAAAGAGAAAAAATCCCTTCATAAAAGCTAAAAACATATAAAATCCACCAATTTTAAGCATCAACGTGAAAAAATCTAAAAAAGATTTTAGGTCAGTTTTTTCAAACAATTCATTCACCGTATTTTGTACAAACATAGGCATTTGCACGGCAAAATAGTTAGACGCAATAATAAATACCACCCCTAAAAGGACGTGCCATTTATACTTAAAAAAATATTTATTCAAATAGCTAAGTGACTTCATTCGATAATTTCCTATTTTTGTAGTGTCTATGTTGCATATCGGTGCAAAAATAAACAATAGACTTGATATAATATTTATTAGCGATTTTTATGTTCGAAGTAAAAGAAATTCAAGATACGGATTTAGCAACAAATCCGGTCATTGCTCAGATGAGTAAGTTTAATCATGAACAGATATTGTTCTGCAATGATAACTCAACAGGATTAAAAGCAATTATTGCTGTTCATAATACTGTTTTAGGGCCTGCATTAGGAGGTACAAGAATGTGGTCGTATAATAATGAAATGGAAGCATTGAATGATGTTCTTCGACTTTCAAGAGGAATGACGTATAAAAATGCAATCTCTGGATTAAATCTAGGAGGTGGTAAAGCAGTCATTATCGGTGATTCACATACCATGAAATCAGAAGCTTTAATGCGTCGATTCGGTAAATTCGTAAATAGTTTAGCAGGGAAATATATTACAGCAGAAGATGTTGGTATTTCTACGTTGGATATGACTTACGTAAAAATGGAAACAGATAGCGTTGTTGGTTTGCCTGGAAAAAGTGGGGATCCTTCTCCAGTTACTGCTCACGGTGTTTATATGGGAATGAAAGCGTGTGCTAAAGAACAATTTGGTTCAGATTCATTGTCAGGTAAGAAAATTGCGGTTCAAGGTGTTGGTCATGTTGGTGAATATTTGGTTAAACTTTTAGCGAAAGAAGGTGCTGATGTTTATATAACTGATATCCACGAGCAATCTTTGAAAAGAGTTTCTGATACATATGGAGCAAAAGTGGTTGGATTAAATGATATCTATGACATTGACATGGATATTTATGCTCCGTGTGCTTTAGGTGCTACGGTAAATTCAGATACACTTTCTCGTTTGAACTGCTCTATTATTGCTGGTGCTGCAAACAATCAATTACAACAAGAAAACATTCACGGTTTGGATGTGATGAAAAAAGGAATCATTTATGCCCCTGATTTTGCATTAAATGCAGGTGGTGTAATTAATTGTTATTCTGAAGTTAAAGGTTATACAGCTGAATGGGCAATGTCTAAAGCGGATGAAATTTACAATACAATTTCAAACATCGTAAAAAGATCAAGTACTGAAAACATTCCTACATATCAAATAGCTAATAAAATGGCTGAAGAGAGGATAGAATCAATTGGTAGAGTTAAATTACCAATGTAAATTAATGGACGTTTTAAATATAAAACTTTCATAAAAAAAAGAGAATGCTAAATAGAAGACATTTAAGAATTAAAGTATTACAGGCGCTTTATGCGTATTATCAATCAAATGAAGAGAGTTTTCGTCGAACGGAAAATGACATGCTTCAAGCAATTGAAAGAATTTACGACTTATACATCTATTTGATGTTGACTTTCGGTGAATTAAACGCTATTGCTGCTCATAGAATTGAAGAAAATAAAAAGAAAATTCGTCCTTCTGATGATGAATTGAATCCAAACATGAGATTCGTGAACAACGAATTGATAAATATGCTGATTGAAAATAAGGAATTAAGAATGATTTCTGAAGATATAAAAGTAAATTGGGTTGGAGATGATCACCAAGAAATGTTCAAAAAAATGCTTTTGCATATCCGTGAAAGTGAAACGTTTTTTGAATACATGAACAGTGAATCAACAGGTTTTGAAGAGGATAAACAATTTGCTTTAAATTTATTTAAAGTTGAAATTGCTAATTATCCTTTGTTATATGACTTTTTTGAAGAGAAAAGTATTCAATGGATGGATGATATCGATTTGGCTTGTTCTATGGTTTTAAAAACAATTAAAGGATTTTCTCCAGAAGGAGATAATTCAATATTGAAATTATACAAAGACAAGGACGATGAACTTGAATTTGTACAAGAATTATTGAGAAAAACAATTTCATTAGACAAAGAAAATACAACTTTAATTGATCATTTAACAGAAAATTGGGACATTGATCGTATCGCAAAAATGGACGTTGTATTAATGAAAATGGCAATTACTGAATTTCAAATTTTCAATAGTATTCCGACGAAAGTTACCTTGAATGAATACATTGAAATTTCTAAATTCTACAGTACTCCAAAAAGTCACACGTTTATCAATGGTGTTTTAGACAAAGCGATTGATTCTTTAATGAAAGATAAAAAAATCGTGAAAATTGGTCGAGGACTTATTAGTTAACTTATTTTAACCTAAATAAAGAGAAGATGAAAAAGAAATTATTTTTATACATTGGATTAGCAGCATTAGTTGTTTCTTGTCAAGGAAATACTAAAGTTGAAGTTGGAAACAAAACTTCTATGTCTGTCAATTTAGTGTTTGATGCAGGTAATGTTATCAAAGGAGAAACGATAGAAGCGAAATTTATTCTTAAAAACACAGGTGAATTTCCTCTTGTAATTGGTGACGCAAAGGGGTCTTGCAGCTGTACAGTCGCTGAAAAACCTGAAGCTCCTATTAATCCTGGTGAAGAAGGGGTTATTAAAGTTCATGTAACAACTTTAAGTGCAAATGCTGGAATAATTAACAAAGCAGTTAATATAGTTGCTAATACTGAACCTTCATTAACTACGGTTGCTGTTAAGGCTAATATAATAAACAAGTAAATAAATAAATAAATTTAAAAAGATGAATGAAATTGTAATGATTGGGGCAATATTTATCGTGATGTATTTTTTCATGATTAAACCTCAAGCAAAAAAACAAAAAGACTTAAAAGCTTTTAGAGAAAACATGAAAGCAGGAGATAAAATAGTTACTATTGGAGGTATTCATGGTAAAATTTTAGAAATAAATGATTCTACAGTTTTGGTTTCTTGTGAAGGAAGTAGTAAAATTAGATTTGATAAATCAGCTATCGCAACTTCTTCTGAAGATAAATTGCAAACAGCATAAGAAAAATAATAGGTTATAAAAAAGCTCTTCTGTTCTGAAGAGCTTTTTTTATGGGGTGGAATTAGTCGATTAACAAAAAAAACTAGATTAAGACCGTTGTAAAAGTCATAAATTTTATTTATAACGAAGAGTTAGGAGTTTTACAACGGTCTTAGATTGTAAACTTTATTAAATCCGTTTTCCTTCCCTCCTCGAGGAGAGAAAGTACTGCTTCCGAAGACTGAACGTTAGTGAAAGGAGACCGCGGGAGGTGACCTAAAGTCTAAAAGGAGTTTTTATTTAGATTCTTGAAAAACTTTGCGATACTCCGTGTAAATGTTTTGTGTAAATCTGTGGTTAAAAATTCGTATGTCCTGAAAATCACACATCAATCTACCAAAACAACCAAATACTTAGTAACTCTCCAAAAATCTTTTGGGTTTAATATAATTATTTTTGTGTTATTTCCTGTTGTTTGAAGTCTGTATGATGCTGAAGGATGATCAGTAATAAAACGAATTTTCAATCCTTCGACTAATATTTCTTTGGTCATTGAAATATCAATTTTATTGAAAATGGATTCGTTGAAATTGTTTAATAATTTTGTTTTCTTGCCAATTCCGATAAATCCTTTTTGTTTTTCAATGACTTGATTATCTCGTAATTCACGTTCACGACCAAATGTATAATATCCTGTATTGATTTGATCAGTTAATTCGCTAACGATCATTTCTTGAACAAGGTAAGCTTCAAAAACCTTGGAATATTCTGCTGTTTTTATTTCAATTTCTGATTGTAATATAGCGATTTCAATGTCTTTTGATGCCATCTCTTTGATGAGGCGCTCAACCATGTTTTCTAATTCTCGAATTTTTAATCCGCTCTTTTTTAATTCGTTATTGAGTGAATTGACTTTTTTTCCATTTTCTTCCCGTAAATAATTGATGTGCTTTATTTCTTCTATTATCCAAGCTTTGTCAAGTTCAGAGGCGTTTGGATTTTCAGCTCTTAATTTGATTTCATTCTTTTTTAAATGAATCGTTTCTAAATTGGATTGAATTTCTTCAAAAAAGGACAAAGATTCTTGAATTAAGGCGTCTTTTAATTGTGTATCTAATTTCAATTGATCCAATTTACCTTTTAGATCTGCAATTTTTTCTAAGTCAGCTGCCCTTGATTTTTTTGGTTCTGGTTGACAAGATGTAAAACAAAATGTTAATAATATCGAAAAGAAGAGAAAATTACGCATATATTTAAATTTAAAACGAAAGTGTTGTACAAAATTACAAATCGAATTCTATCTTTGATAAAAATTATAAATTATGTTTAAAGCTTCTTTGTTAATTACTTTTACGGTCTTTTTATCATCCGTTTTTGGTCAAAAAATAGCATATAATCTTAAAATGTCTCGACCTCAATCTCATTATTATGAAGTTGAAATGATTGTTTCTGGCTTAAATCAAAAAACTTTTGATATTAAAATGCCTGTTTGGGCTCCTGGTTCATATTTGGTGAGAGAGTTTTCTAAGAATGTCAATCTGGTGAAAGCTTTTGATGATAAAGGAAAAGAATTAAAAGTTGTTAAAAAAGAAAAGAATAAATGGACAGTTTCAAAAGGAGATTCTAAAAAAGTAATTATCAATTATGAAGTTTATGCTTTTGAATTGTCAGTGAGAACAAGTTTCCTGGATTTAACTCACGGATATATTAGTGGAACAGGTGTTTTTATGTATGTTGATGAATGTAAAAATTTACCTGGAACGTTAGAAATCCATCCTTATAAAGATTTTAAAATTATTTCAACGGCTATGCCAATTTCTTTAATTGAAAAGTCAAAAGGCGACTGTTCTTATTACGAATTCGCAAATTACGACCAACTTGTAGATTGTCCAATAGAAATCGGAAATCAAGAGGTTTTTGATTTTAAAGCGGCTGGAGTTACTCATACTGTAGCTATGTATGGTGTCGGTAATTATGATGTTTCGACTTTAAAAAAAGATATGGCTAGAATTTGTGAAACGGCTACTTCTGTTTTTGGTGAGAATCCAAATAAGCATTATACATTTATTGTTCACAATGTAATTGATGGTCAAGGTGGTTTAGAACACATGAATTCAACCACTTTAAGTGTGAATCGTTGGACTTATCAAGGCGGATCTTATATCGATTTTTTATCTTTAGTTGCACACGAATATTTTCATCTATGGAACGTAAAAAGAATTAGACCGGTAGAATTAGGACCTTTTGATTACGAAAAAGAAAATTACACTTCATTGTTATGGGTTATGGAAGGTTTTACAACGTATTACGACGAATTATTATTATTGAGAGCAGGATATTATACTCCAGAACAATATATGCCTAAATTATTAAGTTCTTTAAATTATGTAGAAGGTGGTGTAGGGACTCGAATTCAACCGGTTGCTCATGCTAGTTTTGATGCTTGGATAAAAGCATATAGACCAAATGAAAATAGTTCGAACACAACAATGACATATTATTCTAGAGGAGCTTTGTTAGGTGCTTGCTTTGACGCAATGATTATTGAAAAGTTTGGTGGTGAGAAATGTTTAGATCATTTCATGCAAGAATTATATTCGAAATATTATAAGAAATTGAACAGAGGTTTTACTGAATTAGAGTTTCAAGAAACATTAGAAGCTTTTTTAGAAAAAGATTTAGATCAGTTTTTTAACGATTATGTTTATGGTACCAAGGTTCCCGATTATAATGAAATTTTTACAAATATTGGCGTGAATGTTCAGTATACAGCTACTGTGAAACCATCTTTTGGAGTTTCTGTCGGTTCGGAAGGTAATAAAGTGGTTGTAAGAGGTGTAAGGTCAGGTTCTGCTGCTGAAGATTCAGGAATTAGTGTAAATGATGAAATTATTGGGTGCAACGGATATAGAGTTAATCAAAGTTCGTTTGAAGGAATGATTAATTCAGCTCTTGAAGGACAGGTTTTAGATGTCTTAATTTCAAGAGATGAGTTGCTTTTAGAGATTAAAGTAAAAATTACAAATTACGAGAGACCTTCTTATAAATTCATACCAATTGACGCATTGAAAACGAATTATTTGAAGAATTATTGGTTAAGATCGAAATTTTAAAAGCTCGTAATTTTTCATTGGCTTTTTTAAAATTCTTTTTAAATTCTATTTTTTTTTCGAGTTATATTTTTTTTCGACTTATATTATAAGAATATTACTAGATATGAATTAGGAAAAGATTATTTGTGATTTAAATCTTTTAACCATTCCATTACGTTAACTCCATCAGCATAATCTGTTAACTTAGGTGCTTGTGCTTCTCCAAAAGGAATGTATTTTTGACCTATTACAGCTTGAATTTTATCTGAATGATTTTCTAAATAAGTATCAACTTCAGATTGTTCTGAATAATAATGATAATGGACCATAGAAAGAGGAGAGAATAATTCATCCGTTTCTCTTAATAAAACAAAATGATTGTCTAAAATTTCCATTAAATTCATCAAATAAACAGCTTTGTTATAATCGTAATTATTAGCATATTTATGATGGTTGACAATAGTGTGGAAGTCAACTATTGCTTCAAAAAATCGATTTAACTCAAATCCATCTGGAAGTAAAAGATGGGAAACATTGCGGCAGCCTAAACCGAAATAACTAAAGATGTCAATTCCTAATTTAGTTAATTCTTCTTTTGTTTCATTTCCTGTAAAAATGGCAATTGAAGTCCTGTTTTTTCTAAATAAATGAGGGTATTTCCCAAAGTATTGTTCGAAATATTGAACTGAATTATCACTTCCAGTTGCAATAATAGCCTCAATTTCGCCTAATTTTCCCATTGAAAAAATAATTCTTTCTTTTAAAGTGGGGGCAAATTGAATTAAATGTTCAGCTAAAACAGGTAATAGTGTATTGTCATCAGAACTTAATTTACAGACAGCAATATTACCAGAAAGGAGGACACAAAGAAAATCATGAAATCCAACGAGGGGTATATTTCCAGCCATTATAATTCCAACTCGGCTTGGGGTAGAAGTAAAGGAGTAGTCTTTTAACCAATTTGTTAATTTTTCTTCTGTTAAAAGTTCTCCCAATGAATTTAATGATTGCAATACGTTTTCTTTTGAAAACCACCCATTATAAGAAAATTGACGGGCGATAACATTTTGAATTCTTGAATATTCATCTTCTGTAGCTCCAATTGAAAATCCAGTCCAAGCTTCTTCTTTTCCAAGGGCAATCATTAGTTTTCCTAATTGAACAAATCCCTTAATTTCATTTTCTTTTTTCACGTTACAAAATTAAGAAACTGTTTTGATTTTATGAATAAAAACTGATAAATCGAAGTTTGAACTCGTACCTAATAAATTATATTGGGACCCATTGATTGAAAAAGTGAAAGAATTTCGAACTGTTTGAATCCCGATTTTTCTTTGAGATGAGTTTTTGAAATTTCACGTTTTTGATCGTAAAGGGTAATTTAATTTGTTAAGTGCTAGACCTTTTTGCTTACTTTTTGGGGCGATGCCAAAAAGTAAGATTCTGTTAATGAATAAACTGCTATTTTTTTAAAGTGTTCTTTAGTGCCGAAGTTAGAAATCTATTTGTCAAATTTCTTATGTATAAATGACACAATTAAGTGTGATTGAAAGGTAGTTGATATAGTAAATTATTGGTAGCAGTTAAAAAAAATAATTCTGAAATCAATCCTTTAATCCATTTTAGCTTCTTATCTTTGTACTTTAAAATAAAAATCAAAATTTAATATACAGGTAAAATGGCAATAATTATTACAGACGAATGCATTAATTGCGGTGCATGTGAGCCAGAATGTCCAAACAATGCAATATACGAAGGTGGTGCTGAATGGCGTTATTCTGATGGAACTTCTTTAACAGGAATGATTACAACTCTAGACGGTGATGAAATAGAGGCTGATTTTGCTTTTGAGCCAAAAGATATGGATGTGTATTTTATTGCTACAGATAAATGTACAGAATGTGTTGGTTTTCATGATGAACCTCAATGTGCTGCTGTTTGTCCAGTTGATTGTTGTATAGATGATGCTGATTACAGAGAATCTGAAACAGAATTATTAGCGAAAAAAGACTTTATGCATTTGTAAAATGCTCGTATTATACAAGTTAATCCACTCAGACGAGTGGATTTTTTTTTGTTTAAAAATTAAATTAAAAATATTTTAAAAATAAATGATAAATAGGTTGTCGTTCTGAAAAAACTGACTACTTTTGTGGCTGGGGTAAGTCTTATACGACCAGCTCCTTCCAATTCCTCCAGGACGGGAACGTAGCAAAGGTCGGAAGTTGAGCGGTGCGATATAATCAGCTTACCCCTCTTTTTTTTGTTAAATGTCAACAAAAAAAATCCCAATTTAATTTTTTTCAAAAGCTTAGGTTTTATCTTTTAATGAAATTTCAAATCATTTGAATCAAAAGCTTTATTAACTACTTTTAAATTAATTCTAATCAAAACATGATGGATAGTATTTATTTAATGTTATTTGGTTCTATAGGGGTTGTAGTTGGAATCGTTTTTCTATTCTTTGATAATATTCGTATAACGGGAGTTTTTATTTTTGGTATTTCAATAATTTCTGTTTTTATGGGGTTTCGAAGCTGTAACAATGGATCATATTATTCTTATAATGATTCAATGGAGCAAAAAAAAATGATACAGAAAAAGAATTGGAAGGAAACGGTAGAAAATACACCTAAAGGAGCAGCTAATATACTTATTCAAGAAGAGATCGATAGAATTAAAAAAACACTTGTTATTGATTCATTTGTAATTTATGAAAAATGCAGAGAGGATTTGAAATTATCGATTGCTTCTTTTGAAGATAGATTGGTCAATGAAATGAATTTAAAAGAAGGGAAAAAATCTCCTTTTAAAGCACTTGATTTTTTAAGACTGTCTCGCTTTAAGAAGCAGGTAAATTGGGTGAACAGTATTAAATTCGTTGTTCCGATTAGCGATCAATTGATTCATGTTTCAGGTGTTTTATCAAACGACAGTAGTTGTATAGTCTATGATGGCTATTTGAACCCTTCGACTAAAACAATTTATTGGACAGGTTTTCGTCCAGAAGAATTGATTGTTACTACTCATAATAATTATTCTCAATATGAATCCCCTAGTAAATTTTTGGATTTAACTAATTCATCTTCAGGTTTGAGAGTAGATTTAATATATTGGCAAGCTCAAAAAATAGCGAGATTCAATACAAAAAAGCTTGCATTTCGAAAAGATCAACAAACAAAGGCAGTCCTATTTGAAGGTGCATTTATTCCTTTTTATAAAGTAAGTAAAATTAAAGAAAATGGAGATATTATGTTACGTGAATTTTTTAATTATTAATTGATTATGATACTGTTATATCTATTTTCTTTCTTACTTATCATAGTTTTTATAACATTATTTGTTGTTTTTTTATCCAAATCGAATAATAAGGGAGTTAATGTTTCATTGATAGGTGTATTAGGCGGGATAGGTTTTATTATCGTATTAGGTTCAATTGAGAATCAGAAAGCTAAAAAACAAATAAACTCCTGGAAGTCAAATGGAATTTCACGTGTTGAACGTCAATTTGTTTATTTAAAAGGGCAACCTGCTAGCGTGATAAATAAATTTATCAAATTTAAATTGGATAAATTTATTTTAAAGAGTGAATTAAAAGATTCTTTTTCTCTTTATTCACCAAATAAAACTTTTGAAATATCTGAAGTGAAAAAAATAGAAAGTTCAATATTGCAATTAAGCAATAAGTATTCAGAACTGAATCCAAATAATTTTAATCAAAAACAACCAGTACTAATAAAAGTATACTTAGAACTTGTCTCTTCTAAGACGGAAGAGACATTTGTACTTATTTTAAGAGGGATTACAAATGATTCTTCTACTGTAGTTATAAAAAGTATTTTTGACCCCAAAACAAATGAATTAGTAATAATAAATATAGGGAAATGTTATTCAGATGAGGGTAATGGATACATAACAGATATTAAAAAAGAAATTGTATATTATTGTAGTTTACAAAACTGTTCTAATGAACTTCGTTCTCAAAGCAATTTTATTTATCATATTCATCATATTAAATATTATAATAATCAAAAAACAAACTTTCAAAATGATATTTTTCCACTTATTAAAAATGCAACTTTTTTAATTGATGGTAAAGTATACACAGATTATAGGTTGTTTGATTATACTAATTTATTAAAAATGAAACCAAAACCATCTATCATAATTGAATGGTGATTTTAATCAATTTCATAACATCCATTTTAAAGTTTATTTCTTACGATACAATGCGCATAGTAATTAGAATATTTTCCCAGGATTCAAAATTCCTTTTGGATCAAATACATTTTTAATTTCTCGCATTAAATTCAAACTTACTTCACTGAATGCGATATCCATATACGATTTCTGAACTAATCCAATTCCATGTTCACCAGAGATTGTCCCTCCTAATTTTACAATTTCAGTAAATAATTCTCGAATTGCTTTCGGTAGTTCATTTTCCCATTGATTATCAGTTAAATCTCCTTTTAGGATATTAATATGAAGATTCCCATCACCAGCATGACCATAACAAACCGATTTAAATCCATATTGCTCACCAATTCTTTTGACATGAAATAACACTTGTGGTAATTCATATCTCGGAACAACAGTATCTTCTTCTTTATAAATCGATTGAGATTTTACGGCTTCAGCACATTTTCTTCTAATTTTCCAAAGACTATCTTTTTGAGCTTGACTTTCAGCAAATAGTATTTCATCTGTTTCAAAATTTTCTAATACAGACATGATTTTTTCACAATCTTGCATTAAAATATCATTGTCAAAACCGTCTACTTCAATTAATAAATGTGCAGCATGATTATCTCCAACGACAACAGAATCTTCATTGATGAATTTTTGAGTATAAATCAATGCATCTCGCTCCATGAATTCTAAAGCACTTGGTGTAATTCCCGCTCTAAAAATTGCAGCAACCGCTTCACAAGCTTTTTGCGCATCAAAAAATGGAACCAACATCAATAAATCCGTCGTAGGGTGGGGGATAAGTCGTAAAACAATTTTAGTAATAATCGCCAATGTTCCTTCACTTCCTACAATTAATTGTGTCAAATTATAACCTGTAGCGTTTTTTATTACGTTTGCTCCAGTCCAAATAATTTCTCCATTTGGTAGGACAACTTCTAGATTTAAAACATAATCTTTTGTAACTCCGTATTTAACGGCTTTTGGTCCTCCAGAATTCTCAGATACATTCCCGCCAATAAAACAACTTCCTTTACTTGCAGGATCTGGAGGATAGAACAACCCTTTTTCTTTAACTGTATTTTGTAATACTTCAGTTATAACTCCAGGTTCTAAGGTTACTTGGTGATTTTTTTCGTCGATTAAAAGTATTTTATTGAAACGTTCCATGGAAAGAGCAATTCCTTTATAAATAGGTAAAGCACCACCACTAAGTCCAGTTCTTGCTCCTGAAGGTGTAATGATGATAGAATTGTCAAATGCATATTTCATGATTTTAGAAACTTCTTCAACCGTTTCAGGTTTTAAAACTACATCAGCTGGAAAGACAAAATCTTCTGTTTCGTCATGACCATATTCTCTTAAAATATCGATGTCTGTTAGACAACGATCACCTAAAAGAGAAGTGAAGAATGTAATATCTGAAAAATCAATCATTTTATGCATGTTTCAATTTTTAATCAAAAATAGTATATTCAATCTGTCAAACAATGAATTATTCGACAATAAAAAAGGGAATCAATCGATTCCCTTAATTTCGTTAAAATAAACGATTATTTTTTAACTCGTTCTACATATATTCCTGTACGAGTATCAATTTTAATAACTTCACCCATATCAATGAAAAGTGGAACTTTAACTTCAGCTCCAGTAGCAATAGTTGCAGCTTTCATAGAGTTTGTTGCTGTATCACCTTTTACACCTGGTTCTGTATAAGTAATTTCAGAAATAATATGCATTGGAAGCTCAACAACTAATGGAAGTTCTTCTTCTGCATGAAATAGAATATTACAAATCATTCCTTCTTGTAAGAAACCTGGTTTTTCAATCATGCTTTTAACAATAGAAACTTGTTCATATGATTCATTATTCATAAAGATGAAATAATCTTCTTCTTCATATAAATATTGATATTCACGGTTTTCAATACGTACGATATCAATTTTATGTCCAGCTGAAAATGTATTGTCTAATACTCTTCCTGTTTCAATTGAACGCATTTTTGTACGAACAAAAGCAGGACCTTTACCAGGTTTTACATGTTGAAATTCAATAACTTGAAATAATTTGTCGTTGTGTTTGATACACAATCCGTTTTTTATGTCTGAAGTATTTGCCATTTTTATTTTTATAAAGTGAGCAAAGATAAAGATATAGTCCTAAAACTCCTATCTTTGTTTTGTATATTTTCAAAGGAATTTCCTATAAAAAAGTATTTAATAATAAAAAGCAAAAAAAATAGACATTATGAGAGAATATTGGAACACATTGACGGTATTAAAAAAGATAAAATTTGCACTTTCGATGGTCTTATTTGTCTTAGTTGTTTTATTCGCATATCAAAATTGGGAAGTCAATAATTTAAACCTTTTGTTTTTTAGCATTCATATTCCTTTGACACTATTAATTGCGATTTCTATGTTTATAGGATATTCAATTTCAACATTTGTAGACTACAAAAACATTGTTTCAAATGAAAAAGAAATTAAAGCTTTAAAAACCAGAATCAAAGAGTTACACGAAAAAAATGATAAATAGCTTCAGTGTAATTTATTGCAAGTTAATGATCGTGCTCAAAAATTATCCATAGCTTCAGGCTGAGTGATTTTAGTTAATGAAATTAACTAAAATAGTACCGAAGCTAGAAGCGGAGGATCATTTTTAAATTAAATCTCCTTTGTGTCAAGTAATTTGGAATTGAATAATAATGTCCATTCACATCTTGAATCCATTGTTTTGATAATATATTGTTGAATCCTAGTAGGTTAAATACTTCTGCTGAAACAATTGCATCAGTAAAATGTTTTCTCAATTTCTTTAAATTATCTTTTTCTTTGTAAAGTAAATCATAAGACATTCCTAAATCAATTCTGAAATAAGGTTGTTTATATCGTAAAGTATCTTTGTAATGTTTAAAATCTGGAGGACCATAAGGTAATGGCGTTCCGAATTGAACTCCCATTTGAACACTTATGCTTTCATAACCAGGCATTCTGTCTTGAATTAGTGCTCCAAAATTAAAACGCTGATCTGTTGGTCTTGGAATATATCCTGGTTCAATTTTCACACTATCTGTAGCTGTTTGGTCAGTTGATGTAGTGAAGTTAATTTTTTCTCCAGATGCATTGAAATAGTCATAATAATAATCATTTTTCAAATCTTCTTTGGTTGACATTACTCCGAGTTTAAAGAATGATTCAATTCCATTGATGAATTGTCCATTTACATTTATATCAACACCATAAGCATACGCAACAGCATCATTGTTGGCGTAATATCTAGTTCTAACGTTGTCTATTTCGTAGGGATTTACATTCCATAAATATTTATAATATACTTCAGATGTAAATTTAAAAGGTTTATTTCTTCCCCACATATTAAAATAAATATCTGAACCCGCAACTAAATGCATTGATTTTTGAGAAATTACGTTTTTGTTTAGCTGACCGTCAAATGTTCTGAATTCTCTGTAGATTGGAGG
>CANJKA010000012.1 GCA_947474675.1 Flavobacteriales bacterium | reverse complement strand
TATATAAATAGGGGGATTGGTGGTCAAACAACCCCTCAAATGTTGGTTCGTTTTAGAGCTGATGTCATTCGTCTTAAACCAAAAGTAGTTGTCATTTTAGGTGGAACAAATGATATTTGTGGTAATACGGGACCATCAACAGTTGAAATGATTAGCGATAATATTTTTTCAATGGCTGAATTGGCCAAAGCAAATGGAATTAAAGTTGTTATTTGTTCCGTTCTTCCAGTTTATGATTATCCTTGGAAACCAGGTGTAAATCCAGTTGAAAGAATAGCTCAATTAAATTCAATGCTTAAAGAATATTGTTCACTTTATTGTATTCCATATGTTGATTATTATACAGAAATGGCTGATGAAAAACTAGGATTAAAATCAGAACTCACTTATGATAGCGTACATCCAAATACAGCTGGATACAAGGTTATGGAACCATTAGTTAATATTGCAATTTTCAACTCTTTGAATCAATATTAAAAATATTTGGGATTATTTATTTTTAAGTTTAAAATTCTTTTTTTTAATTTCAAAGTAGGTTTTTCAACTAAATTCCAACAAATAAAAGAAGCTATAAATGTAAATAGCGTAGAAATTAAAATAAGCAATAAAAGATTAAATTCTGTAGTGAAAAATTGAGCAATTATTTGTTGAATAGGAAATGCAAATAAATATATTCCATAGGAAAAATCACCATATTTCCCAAATTTATTTAGATTAATTCGTCTGGAAAAAACCAATGAAAAAATCAAAAATGAAAAAATTATTGAATTGAAAATAAATGGGATTTGAAAAACTCTAGTAATAATTATTAAGCTTATTATAAAAGAATAGGTAATCCAATTAAACGTTAAATAATTTCTGAATAAGTAAAAAAAAGATCCTGAAAAAAATAAGATAAAAAATTCAATCATTTTATCCATGTTAATACCGAGAAAAGGAATAGTCGGATAGCTAAGTTCAATTTCAGACTTGTAAAAAGATATTAAAATTACAGCTAAAACATAAATTGATAAGCTGAACCATTTATTTTTTAAAAAATGAAAGTAACCAAATAGGATCAATAATAAATAACAAGTGAATTCATACGATAATGACCAAATAGAACCATTTACAGCGTTGTTGTATGGATTCGACCCAAATACTCCTGGAAGCTCATAATAAATACGAAAAAGTGTAATGTTTAATAAGTGTTTATAGGTTTCTTTTGAAGTTAAATAGTCAGAAAGATGATATGAAGTTAGTAGCGGGCCTAAAATAAATGTAGTACAAATCAAGGTGAATAAAAGTGCTGGGAAAATTCTTAAAATTCTTGAAACGATAAATTCAAATGTGTTTTTTTTAGACTCCCAACTTTTGGTGATCAAAAAGCCACTAATAATGAAAAAGATATATAAACCTATAGCGTGAGCGGGATAACCAATGATTTTAATTAGTGGATCGTAGTAAAAAGGCTTATTTTTAAAAAGTGCAGGAGAATGGCCAACTAATACCAAAATAGCAGCTAAAACTCTAACAAAATCAAAATTATTTGATCCTCTTAATAAATTCGATTCTTGAATTTTCATTTAGCTAATGCATTAATTTTATTATGCAAATGATTTAATAATTCAAATTGTTTGGCTTGAAATTCAGTTAAAAATTTTATTTCATCCTCCAATAATAAATCTTTTTTTTTGGGGAAACTTCTTATTTCTAATTCAACTAATAGAATGTCGTTAATTTTCATAGTTAAAATAATTGTATTTTATAGCAAATATATGCTTTTTATTGGGATATATTAAAAAAAATAGCCCTTAGAAATCTAAGAGCTATAAAGTATTTTAAAATCGAGAATTTATTTTTTTAATAGTCCAATACAAAGCTTCATACGAATTATACGTTTTGCAGCAGCGTCAACTTTTTTCTTGAATTCAGCATCTGTTTTGTATCTTTTTAATATTTCAGCATGTGCTTTTTTTGCATCAACTGGCATAAGTAATATGTCACAACCAGCACTTACAGCTTTTGAAGCCGATTGAGGCACACTTACAACCCCTCCCATGTTCATCGCATCTGTAACGATTAAGCCCTTAAAACCTAAACTGTCTCTTAATAATCCTTGAACGATCTCAGGAGATAGGGTAGAAGGAAGTCCTTTTGTATCAAATTTAAAATTATTTTTAACAGCGATATGTGCCACCATAATTGATAAAACACCATTTTCAATTAAGCCTGGGTAATTTTTAATTTCCTTCAATTCACCATCTAAAACTTGTAAAGATTTATGCGTATCACCTGTAACCAATCCGTGACCAGGAAAATGTTTTGCAGTCGCAATGATGTTATGATTTTGAGTCTCTAAAATAAAAGCATTTGACCAAGGAATAATATTAGCAGGATTAGAACCAAAACCTCTATATCCAACGGTTGAATTTGAAGACATATCTACAACAGGTGAGAAGTTATAATTAATTCCAATGGCGTTTAAGTCAGTTGAAATTGTTTTTGCACATAAAGTTACCTCTTCAATTGATTTAATTTCATTTGCTTTTTTGACTATTGTCCCTCCTTTAATTTTATTATTAACTAAACTTGGTTCAGCATCAGCAGAATATAAAAAAGGAAGATTTCCATATTTAGAATTTAACACTTCATATTGAGAGATCATTTTAGTAAACCCATCTTTAGTTCCATTTAACATTAATACTCCACCAATTACTCTGTCCTTTATATGTTGCTTAATTAACGCGTCAGTTTGACCATATTTACCAACAGCAGGCATAATTAGTTGAGCGACAATAGCTGTATCATCAAGTGCCGCAAATATTTTTTCTACTTGCGCATCCAGAGCTTTATCTTCCTTTAAATAATCATTTAATGTGTAAATAATTTCCGTTTTAGGAATCTCAATTTTAACTTCTTCATTTTTTTTAGGCTCTTGAGCACATGCTTGAAAAAGAAAAAGAGCAATAATACTAAGTAATGAAATTTTGTTCATTTTTATATTTAATTATGTTGTGTAATTCACAAAGTTAGTACTAAACAATAAACGATAGATTATAATTTCAATAGTTTATACACACCCTCGTTGTCAATAACCATGCCTATTAAAATTTCAGGAGTTAAGATCATTTTTTTCTTTCGGTGATATCTTTTAAATAATAATAACCAGATTTAGTCATTTCAAAATAGTATTTATCATTTTTTGAAAATTTAATTACTTGATATTCAGTAGTAGGTTTTAAAGTATAGTATATATTATTACTCATCATGATTAAAGGAATTTCACCTCCTTTCGGAAGATTATCTCTCCATTTATATTCGAGTATAGTTGAATCAGTATCTACATTACTTATTCTATATTCTAAAATAGGGGGAACTGAATTTTTTAAGTAAATATCAAAATAAGGAGTGAAATCTCTAGATGTTTTTTCATTTATAAATGCTAAAAATTGATCTGTTGTGATATTACTTTTACTGAATTTTTGTTGAGCAGTTTTTAAAATATCAAAAAATAATGTATCATCATTGATTGCAATTCTTAAAGTGTGAATAAACCATCCTGCTTTGTCATAAATATCTGCATCTGAAGACTGAATCCATGGTTTATAAGCAACATTTCTCGTTTTTAAAATAGGTCTTTTATTAACAACGTTTCTTAGTTTATAGTATAATATAAAATCCATTTCATTTTTACCTGAATTTTCTTCAATGAATAAAGCTTCTGAGTAAGTAGCAAAACCTTCGTGTAACCAAATATCTGCATAATCGAATCCAGTTATATTATTTCCCCACCATTCATGTGCAAGTTCATGAACAAGAGTGATACTAAATTTTTTAAAATCAAGTCTATAATTTTCAGCCATTGAAATTGCAGATTGATGCTCCATGCAATCTCCATCTTTCAAGCAAGATTCGATGAATTTACAACCGTCGCTCCACCAAGGATAAATCCCATATAATTTTTCTAAAGCGGCCATTATGATTGGAGCTTGATCGTAGTATTTGTCTGCTTTTTCTTTATTGTAGTCCAATGCATAAATTTCAATTTTACGATCAACGTTATTAATGTCCTTATATGCCTTTTCAAGTTTGACATATTTTCCTACATTGAAAGAAATATTGTAAATATTAATTGGATTCTTCACCGACCAATTATAAGTAATACGATTATTCGATTCTGTTATTGAATCTAATTTCCCATTTGCTACAGCCATTAATCCTTTTGGTACATTAACTCGGATGAAACAACTATCCGATTCATCATACAATAAGTTTTTACACGGAATTAATTGATGAGGACCTAAGCCTTCTGTTGAAGTACAAATCCAAGGAAAATTTAAACTGTCTTTTTGCCAAGTCAAGGTTGTGTTCCCTATAAGTTTAACAGGTGTGCCATGATAAGTAATTTCAACCATTCCTTTTTCACCTTTATGAAGTTCTTTTTCAAATATGATAAACAATGAATTCTTTTTACGTTTGAATTTTTTAATTGAAGATGCACTTTTTATTTCATCGATTTTAAAATTGGATTGAAAGTCAAGGAGTATTGTATCTTGATCAAACTCCATTTTGAAATAGATTTTCATTGTTGATCGAATCTTTTCTGATTCAGGATAAACAGCAACTGACCAATCATAACAAGTGACATCATAGCAGGCTCGTATAGGATTTGTATTGCTTCCAACAAAATTATCCCATTTATTAAAATTAGGAAGATGCGTTGTTTTATCGGGATGATAATATTTTAATAAAGATCTAAACTTACAAGCTTGTAAAATCGTGATTGAAACGATCAAAAGGAAAATTATTTTTTTATTCATATGGGCTATTCTTAATCAAAAGTAACAATTTATATTACTTCAATCTTTTAAAATTAAACATCAAAATCATTCAAATAGATCATTCTGAACCCAAAAGTCTTTACTTGAGAGAATAATAAACTTTTGTCGAAGTTTCAATTCTATTTTTGAAATGATTAACTATAATTCATAACTATGAAAAAGCTAAAAGTTACACTGTTTTTTATTCTATTAAGATTAACAGGAATATAGTTTAGGTAGGTTAAAGAATCATTTCGGATTTATTTGAGAAAGAATTTTCATTTAAAGTTATTTTCATGAATTGATTTAAATTAATGAAAGGATAAATACTTCTGAATGTTAAGAAAACATTAAATCTTTAATTCAAGATTAATAAAACAAGGCTTATTAATTGTTAATAACTCAAATAGTAGAAGTCTATCAAACAACTATTACTCACTGAAAAACAAATATTTACAAATTAGACTAATAGAAGTAATTCCCATACAAATCAATTAATTAACACTATGAATAACCAATAAAATCAGACGATTAGATCACTTTTTTCGCTATTTATGTTAATAAGTTTTTTTATATGAATTTTTTAGACGTATCTTTGCACTCAATTTTAAGTAAAAATATGACATTTAAGGAACTAGGGTTGAAGAGTGAGGTGCTGAAGTCGTTAACAGAAATGGGGTTTGAAGCACCTACTCCGATCCAACTTGAAGCTATTCCGCATTTATTGGGAAGTGATAGCGATTTAGTTGGTTTGGCCCAAACAGGAACAGGTAAGACCGCAGCGTTCGGTTTACCATTAGTGAACAAAGTGGATGAAAAGACCAGATATCCTCAAGGATTGGTTGTGTGTCCAACACGTGAATTGTGTTTACAAATCACAAGGGATTTAGAAACATATGCAAAATACCGTGATGTAAACGTGGTTGCAGTATATGGTGGAGCGGATATCCGCAGACAAATTACTCAAATCAATAAAGGAGTATCGATTGTCGTTGCCACACCAGGTCGTTTGGTGGATTTGATTAAACGTAGATCACTTTCTTTAGAAGAAGTGAAGTATGTAGTGCTTGACGAAGCAGATGAAATGTTGAACATGGGGTTCAAAGAAGATATCGATTTGATATTGGAATCTACTCCAAAAGAACGTAACGTTTGGTTGTTTTCAGCTACAATGCCGAAAGAAGTAGAGCGTATCGCTAAAACTTACATGAACAATCCGTTGGAAGTTTCAATTGGTCACAAGAACCAAAGTAACGAAAACATTGAGCATATCTACTACTCAGTAAAAGAAAGAGACCGTTATGCAGCATTAAAACGTGTGATTGATTTTAATCCAGATATTTATGGATTGATTTTCTGTCGTACACGTATCGAAACTGCTTCAGTAGCTGATAAATTAGGAAAAGAAGGATACAGTGCAGAACCTCTTCACGGAGATTTATCTCAAGTACAACGTGATAGAGTTATGGATCGTTTCCGTAAAAAAGACATTCAAATCTTAGTTGCAACAGATGTTGCTGCTCGTGGATTGGATATCGATAATATTACACATGTACTTAACTACAATTTACCAGATGATATTGAGAACTACACACACAGAAGTGGTAGAACTGCAAGAGCTGGTAAAAAAGGTCAATCGATTGTTTTAATTAACACACGTGAGAACTTTAAAATCCGTACAATTGAAAAACAAATTCGTGTAACTTTTGAAGCAGGTGTTCTTCCAAAACCGGAAGATATTTGTGCGATTCAATTAACGAAATTGATTCAAGGTGTAATCAAAACGGAAGTTAAGGAGAAAGAAATTGAAAAATTCATGCCTCAGATTATGGCTGAATTTGAAGAACTTTCAAAAGAAGAAGTTGTTAAGAAATTCGTTTCTGCTGAATTTAATCGTTTTATTGATTATTACAGCAAAGCTGGAGATTTAAATTCTTCAGGAAGAGATGATAGAGATGACAGAAGAGATAGAGAAAGAAGTGATGATGATCGTCCGCGTCGTAGAGACAGAGGTGAAAGTGGAGCTGAATCTGGAAAACAACGTTTCTTTGTAAGTGTTGGACAGCGTGATGGATTAAATCCTGGTGGTTTATTGCGTTTAATCTGTGACAATACAGGATTGAAATCTGATAGTATCGGAAGAATTGATATTATGCCAGCATTCTCATTCTTTGAAGCAGATCAAGGTGAAACGGATAGCATTTTAAGTAAAGTTAACGGTTCAGAATACGAAGGTATCACTGTAAATATTGAAATCACGAAGGATAAATCAGGTGGTGGATCTAGAGGTGGTGACAGAGGTGGAAGAAGTCAAGGTTCTGGTGGCGGTCAACGTCGTGAAGGAGGTTTTGGTGGACAACGTCGCGAAGGTAGTTTCGGTGGAGAACGTCGTGAAGGTGGATTTGGCGGAGGTCAAAGACGTGAAGAAGGTGAAAAAAGCTTTGGCGGACCAAGAAGTCGTGATAGTCACGGAAGCAGTAGTTTTGGTGGTGGAAGAGGTAGAGACGGTGGAAACAGCGGAGCATCTCGTGATGGAGGTTTTAGAGGTGGAAGCGAAAGAAGCAGTAGCTTTGGTGGTGGAAATGACAGAAGCGACAGAAGTGGAAGCGAGAGAAGTTCTGGTGGAAGCAGAGGTGGTTTTGGTAAACCATTCAACAAAGGAAAAAGTAGTTTTTAAGTTATAGTATATATAGAAGATGGAAATTAGAAACATTGCAATTATTGCCCATGTCGATCATGGTAAAACAACATTAGTTGATAGAATGATTGAGTCAGGAACTGACGCAAAAAAACATGAAAAGCCGAAAGGGGAATTATTCATGGATAACAACGATTTAGAACGTGAAAGAGGAATCACGATCGTTTCTAAAAACGTATCAGTTTTATATAAAGGAACAAAAATCAACATTATTGATACTCCAGGTCACGCCGATTTCGGTGGTGAGGTTGAGCGTGTATTAAACATGGCTGACGGAGTTTGTTTGTTAGTGGATGCTTTTGAAGGGCCAATGCCTCAAACTCGTTTCGTTTTAGGTAAAGCGTTAGCTTTAGGTTTGAAACCATTATTGGTAATCAATAAAGTGGATAAAGAAAACTGTACTCCTGAAGAAGTTCATGAAAAAGTTTTTGACTTAATGTTCGAATTAGATGCAAATGATAATCAATTAGATTTTGCTACAATTTATGGTTCAGCTAAAAACGGTTGGATGTCAGAAGATTGGAAACAACCAACAACGACTATTGCTCCTTTATTGGATAGAATCTTAGAATATTTTCCACCAAAAGTTATTGAGGAAGGAAATACTCAAATGTTGATTACATCTTTAGATTTCTCTACATTTGTTGGAAGAATCGCTATCGGACGTTTACATAGAGGAACGTTGAAAGAAGGTCAAAATATTATCTTAGGTAAAAGAGATGGTTCTCAAGAAAAACATAAGATCAAAGAGATGTTTGTTTTCGAAGGAATTGAAAAAATAAAAGTAACTGAAGTTCAGGCTGGAGATATTTGTGCATTAACAGGGATCGAAGGTTTTGAAATTGGTGATGTTATCTGTGATGCAGAAAATCCTGAGCCTTTAGACTCAATTACGATTGATGAGCCAACAATGAACATGTTGTTTTCTATCAATGATTCACCATTCTTTGGTAAAGAAGGTAAAAAAGTAACTTCTCGTCACATTCAAGATCGTTTAACCAAAGAGTTAGAGAAAAACTTAGCAATGAGAGTTTCTGCGACAGATAAAGCGGATAAATGGTTAGTAGCTGGACGTGGTGTATTGCATTTATCAGTTTTGATAGAAACAATGCGTCGTGAAGGGTATGAATTACAAGTTGGTCAGCCACAAGTTATCTTAAAAGAAATTGACGGTAAAAAATGTGAGCCAATCGAAGAATTGACAATCGATTTACCAGAAGAATTCAGTGGAACAGCTATCGAAGCAGTTTCTATGAGAAAAGGAGAGATGACGAATATGGAGCCAAAAGGAACTCGTATGACGATTCAATTCCAAATTCCTTCAAGAGGTATTATCGGATTAAGAAACTATTTATTAACACAAACTGCAGGTGAAGCAATTATGAGTCACCGTTACCTTGAGTACCAACCGTACAAAGGTGAAATCGCAGGACGTCAAAATGGTTCTTTAATTTCAATGGAACAAGGAACTTCAATTCCTTTCTCAATCAATAACTTACAAGAAAGAGGTAAATTCTTCGTTTCACCGAATGAAAGTATCTATGAAGGTCAAGTAATTGGAGAAAATTCTCGTGCAGGTGACATGGTTGTAAATGTTACTAAAACGAAAAAAATGTCTAACATGCGTTCTTCAGGAGCTGATGATAAAGTGAAATTAATTCCACCAATCAAATTCAGTTTAGAAGAGTGTTTAGAATATATTCAAGGTGATGAGTACGTGGAAGTAACACCAGAGAATTTACGTATCCGTAAAATATTCTTGAAAGAATCTGACAGAAAAAGATCAGGAAAATAATTTTCCTTTATCAAAATAGTTGAAGGGCTAACATTTTTTGTTAGCCCTTTTTTTATGCAATTAATTTTATTTTTTTTCACAAAAAAGTAAATAATTAAAAATAATTTAACATTAGGTTAATCAAACGTGATTTTATTTAGTCTATGTTTGTAACATATTATAATGAATTGTTTATTGTAATAATATGAGGTGATCACCCTATTATAAGTATTGGAGCCTTCCATTTATACTTTGCAACCGCTTCAAGAAAACATTTTTTTTAAAAGTTATGAAAAATAAGTTATCTTGCTTGCGTTTGGGTCTTGTATGCGTTCAATTCCTTTTGATTAATCAAACAACTTTTTCTCAAATACCCACTACAGGTTTTGAAATCGAAGGAATCCTTGTTGATGGCTGTGATGGCGGAAATGAAGGTAAGAATGAAATGGTGACTTTTAGAAATGGTCCAGTTGCATTAGATATTAATAATATTAGAGTTGATGGTGGTGGAGCTACAGGTGTTATTATGATTGGTCAATGGCCTAGTAATAGTTTCTTAGGTTGGTGTAGAACCGCTGGTGCAACTTCGAATATTGCTGTTTTAGATGCTGCTATCACTACAACTTGTGGTAAATTATTAGAACCACCATCAGGGATTATTCCTGCAGGAGGTAAAGTGCTAATTGTTACAAGTACAGATTTTACAGCTGTTTCTTCCTATTTTGCAAATTTAACGGATACTTTATATGTTGTACTTCAATGTGCTGGAAATACTGGTGGACATTTTGCGAATTACAATGCAACCTCTTCTAACCGTACTTTGGTTTTAACAAATACTGTTACTGGTTTTGCTGATACAATTGTTTACAATCGTTCGTTGTTATTAAATAGTGGCGGAACTCCTGGGGCTGGTGATGGTGGAGCCGTGTCCTACAGTTGGAATGGAACTCCATCGTATTTTAACAATGGTTGTCAAGCACCTTTTATCCCTTTATCTGTGAGTATTGATCCAATTTTAAATGCTGATTGTTTAACAAATGTTTTTTCATTCTCAGGAAATGTGATGTCTGGAAATTATAAAGATGTAATTTGGACGACAAGTGGTTCCGGTGTATTTTCTGATGCAAATTCGATAGCAACTAATTATACTCCTGGAATTGGTGAATTGGGATCAATTTCAATTTCATTTAAAGCTGTGGATTATTGTAATGATACAACTACTATCACTCAAAACATTACAGTCTCACCAGTTCCAGTTGCAAATGCAGGGACAGATTTTTCATTGTGTTCAGGAAGTACAATCGTGTTAGGGACTACTCCAATTAGTGGATTTTCTTATTTATGGAATTCGATTACAGGACTTAATAATACTGCAATTTCAAATCCTTCATTGACTTTGACAAACTTAACTTCAAGTTCAATAATTTCAACATATACTGTTGTTACTACTGTATCAGCAACTGGTTGTACAGCTTTTGATGATGTCTTTATTACAGTAATTCCTTCTGAAAACCCAAGTTTTACAACTTCTCCTACTTGTACTGGGGGAACAGCAACAATTATAGGGAGTACGGGTGGAACATTTACATTTACTAGTCCACCTTCTGATGGTGCAATTATTAATGCAAATTCAGGGACAATTAGCAATGGTATTTCAGGAACTACTTATAATTTAACTTACACTACAATAGGTTCATGTCCTTCGTCTTCAAACGGAAGTGTAACGGCAAATTTACAAGGAAATTCTACATTTACAACTACAGGTACTTGCACGGGTGGAACAGTTGAAATAACTGGGGATTTAGGAGGGACCTTTACATTTACGAGTTTACCTGCTGATTGGGCGATTTTAAATACCAATACGGGTGAAATTACAAACGGGACTTCAGGAACTACTTATAATTTAACTTACACTACTTCAGGTCTTTGTCCTTCGTCTTCAAACGGAAGTGTAACGGCAAATGCACAAGGAAATTCTACATTTACAACGACAGGAACTTGCACTGGAGGAATAGCTCTTATAACAGGTGATTTAGGAGGGACATTTATATTTACAAGTTTACCTTCAGATGCTGCGATACTTAATTCAACTTCTGGTGAAATTACAAATGGAACTTCAGGGACTACTTATAATTTAACATATACAACAGGTGGTCCATGCCCATCGACTTCCAATAGTATTGTAACTGCTCTTATACAAGATAATGCAAGCTTAACGACAACTCCTACTTGTTCAGGAGGTACAGTTTTAGTTGAAGGTACAGTTGGTGGTGTTTTTACATTTTTTGCATCACCTACTGATAATGCAATCATTAATTCTATAAATGGTACAATTTCAAATGGAACTTATAATACAACTTATTATATCAGCTATACTACAACTGGAACTTGTAATATAATTAGTAATGATTCAGTTACATCAAGTTTAAGTTTAAATGCATTGTCAAATTTTAGTGGAAATTCAAATTATTGTTCTTTTGAAACTATTGCAGATCTTTCGGTGGTACCTAATGTTGGAGGAACAATTACATGGTTTTCAGATTCCTTGTTACAAACAATTATAAGTACTGGACCAAGTCTAGCACTAAGTAGTTCAGTTGGAATTAGTAATTATTATGCAACAGAAACATTAAATGGCTGTGAAAGTACACCAATACAAATTACAATAACAATTAGCAACTGTGACATAGTTATTCCAACAGCATTTACTCCTGATGGTGATGGTGTAAATGATAAATGGGAATTAGCAAACATTGATCTAACTTTTCCTGAGAATACGGTAAAAATATACAATCGATGGGGATCATTATTGTTTGAGTCCTCTAAGGGAAGTTATGAAAAAATGTCTTGGAATGGAGAATATAAAGGTGAACTTTTACCAATTGAATCTTACTATTTTATTATAGAATTTAATAGTGAATATAAAGATGCTTCAACAGGGACAGTTTCAATTGTAAAATAAGTATCTCAATTTATAACGTAAGTTCAATGTTCTACTTTAATTATAAGCACTTTAAAACCTCGTTTTAGTTTGTAAATTCTGGAAATGTTAATAGCTTGTTGAAAAGAATTAATTTAATTTTTTTTACAAACTTTAATTTTCGTAACTTTAAATAACAATACACAAGGTTATGTTTGACGACGAGGAAGAAAATGATGATTATTTCGCTAGTAATCTCAACGAAGACCTAGAACGATTCGAAGCCTTTTTAAAAGGTGAGGCATTAGGTTTTTTAGATAGTGATCGATTGGAAGCAATAATCGACCATTACTTAATTACGAATCAGTATAGTAAAGCAAAACTTTGTGCTGAACATGCTGTTTCACAATTTTCATTTAATGTTGTATTATCTCTTCGATTAGCTCAGTCAATGTCTGCTATGGGACAGTTGAAGGAGGCGTTAAATATTATTTCTCAAATCGAAAAAATAGAAGTTCCTACTTGTGAAATATTATTGACAAAAGCATCAATTTTCAGTCAATTAAGAGATACAAAGAGTGCTATTAAATATTTTAAAGAGTCATTAATCCTTTCTGAACCAGAAGACAAAGATGAGATTTATCTTGACTTAGCCATGGAGTATGAAAATTCAAATGATTATAAAGGAGCACTAACGGTTTTAAAAGAAGCGATAAAATACAATCCTAAAAATGAAGGGGCGATTTATGAAATTGCATTTTGTTATGATCAATTAGGAGATTATGAAAAAGCAATTAAATGTTACTCTGATTTTATAGATGAAAATCCTTATTCTTTTACAGCTTGGTATAATTTAGGAAACGCTTATTCAAAGTCAGAAGATTTTGAGAAAGCGGTTTGGGCGTATGATTATTGTGTTCTAATTAATGAAGATTTCGGGCCTGTTTATTTTAATTTAGGAAACGCTTATTTGTCTTTAGATAATTATCAATTATCCATAAATAGTTTCAATAAATGCATGGAGTTAGATGGAGAAGATCCTGTAGCACTTTGTTACATTGGAGAAGCTCATGAACAATTAGGAGAATTAAAATTAGCAAAAGAATACTACAAACAAAGTTTAGAATTAGCTCCTCTTTTACCTGATGCTTGGTTAGGATTAGGAATAATTGAAGATTTAGAAGGCAGAACAAGAGAAGGAATTGTTTTAATAAACAAAGCTGCTGATTTGGATCCAGATAATGCAGGTATTTTTTCAGTTCTCGCAGGAGCTCATGAAAAATTAGAAGAGTTTGAGTTAGCGAAAGAATATTATTTAATGTCTTTAGATTTAGATTCTACAGATGAAGCTTGTTTAACTAGTTGTGTCGATTTAATTAACAACGATTCTTTAAAAGAAGGTTTAGATTTTATCTTAAATTTCACTGAAAAATATCCGGAAAATGAATTTTCTCAAGTTTTAAAAGTAAATATTCTTTGGAAATTAGGAAGAAAACCTGAGTCTTTAGCTTTGTTTGCTCAGTGTCTTTTAAATAATTCTGAAAATGCAAAAGAACTTTTTGAAACATACCCGGAATTTAAAAAAATAAAGAAATTTATTGAATTATCTGCTGAATGAAAAAATGTTTTTATTGATTTTATAAATTATAAATAGTGTTAGCAGTTTAAAATATTATCTTTGCTAACAAGTTTAATACTACAATGAATTTTGAATTACCTTATATTCCTGAAAGACCGAGTAAACCTCGTCAAAAAGGATTGACAATGATGATGGATAAAGGACTTAGTTTACGTGAAACTGAAGATTTTATTTCTGCATCTGGACATATTACTGACATTGCTAAATTTGGATTTGGCACTGCTTATGTAACAAATGATCTTCAAAAAAAAATAGACCTTTATAAAGAAGCTGGAATAAAACCTTATTTTGGAGGAACTTTATTTGAAGCATTCTACGCACGTGGAATGGTCGAGGATTATTTAAGATTATTGGATAAATTCAAAATGGAATTAGCGGAAATTTCAGATGGTTCGATTATCATGAATCATAATGATAAGTGTGAGTTAATTCAGCGTTTCTCCAAAGAACGAACCATTATGTCTGAAGTTGGCTCTAAAGATTCAGGTATCATTGTTTCTCCTAGTAAGTGGGTTAAAATGATGAGTACTGAACTTCAAGCTGGTTCTTGGAAAGTTATTGCAGAAGGAAGAGAGGCTGGTAATGTTGGTGTGTTTAGACCCAACGGTACTGCTCATACTTATCTGATTAACAAAATTATATCTAAAGTAGATCCGAACGATATTCTTTGGGAGGCTCCTCAAAAAAACCAACAAGTTTGGTTTATAAAATTGTTTGGAGCAAACGTAAATCTTGGAAATATTGGTCCGAATGAAATGATTCCATTGGAATGTTTGAGATTAGGTTTAAGAGGTGATACGTTTTTTGATTTTTTGCCATCAGATTATTCAGATCGTTTGAAACAAGTAAACGACGAAGGAGTTGAAGAAGAGGAAGAAGTTTAATTTCTGTGTATATAAAACAAACTGAAATTATTGGTCATGCAGGTGCAATTTACACATGTGCATTTGATGGTCAATTTGTTTATACGGGAAGTGCTGATAAATATGTCACTCGTTGGTTGATTTCAAAAGGAATTCAAGATAATTTCGCAATTAACTTAGGGCAATCTGTTTATTCAATCGAATTTATAAATTCGAAATCGCAATTAGTTGTTGGATTGTCAACTGGATCAATTCATGTTTTTGATTTAGAGTTAAAAAAAGAAATCAAACATTTCACACAGCACATTAAGCCTGTTTTTGCGATTAAGTCCAATGAATTTAAATCACAACTTTATATAGGAGATGCTGATGGAAATCTATCAGTCTGGAATTCGGAAAAATTAGAGTTAATGATTTATTTACCGCTCGATTGTGGTAAAATTAGAAATATCAGCGTTTCAGAAAATGGCGATTTATTTGTTCTTAGCTGTCAGGATGGTACGACTCGTATTTTTGAATCGACTCATTTTAATGAAATAATAACATTTGATTCTCATAAGGGAGGGGCAACAACAGCTCATTTTCACCCATTAAATCAAGATTTATTATTGACAGGAGGGAAAGATGCTTTACTTAAAATGTGGGATTGGAAATCGATGGTGCAAGTAAAAAGTTTACCAGCTCATAATTATGTGATTTATTCTATTTTGTTTTTAGAAAATGGGGAAAAGTTCGTAACAGCAAGTAGAGATAAATCAATTAAAATTTGGGACTCTGAAACGATAGAAGTTCTACAAAAATTAGACTTCAAAGTTGGGGGACATAGACATTCTGTGAATTCATTAACAAAGATTTCAGAAGAATCCTTTTCTTCTGTAGGAGATGATAAAAAAGTGATTATTTGGACAAGAAGTTAATTATGAATGTAGAAACGCTTAAATTATTTTTCGTTATCATTCTGAAAATTATTTTTGGAAGTGTTGAATTTTTATTTGCTTTTGTAATCGCTTATTTGACAATTGCTTTTGTTTGTATGTCCATTCGTGTTGGTCATCAACTTGAAAAAAAAGGAACTACAATTTACATGAAGTCTGATGGTATTCATACGGATTTTGTCTTTCCCGTTCAATCACCCGTAATAGATTGGAGAAAAATTATTTCACCTGAGGATACTAAAGGTAAGGATACGACTTTAAAATACATAGCAATAGGGTGGGGGGATCAAGGTTTTTTTCTGAACACACCAGTTTGGGCTGATCTGAAAGCTTCGACTGCATTTGATGCATGTTTTTATCTTGGAAAATCAGCTATGCACACCAACTATTTAAAGGAATTAGATTTTAAGTTCAAGCATGTTCAATTTAAAGTTTCAGACAAACAATATAGAAAATTGATAGAATATATTCAAAAGACCATTAAAAAAGATAAGCACAATAAATTAGATTGTATAAAAAACAGAGGCTATTGGAAAACGGATAGTTTTTATCAAACAAATGGGAGTTATGGATTATTTAACACCTGTAATTCATGGATAAATGGAGGACTAAAAGCTGCCGATTTACCCGCCTGTTTATGGGCACCATTTAATTCAGGAATTTTTCATAAATACCAAATTTCATCAATGAATTAATGAGAAAGTCTCAAAAGGTATAATTAATTTAAATATTAACAATGTAAGGTTATATTTGGAAAGTAATTAAGTTGTGTTTATTGTTGATTTACAAAATATTAAGTCATTTTTTAAATAACTTATATTCCCTTATAATCCCTTATGTGGTTCAAAAAAAAATAAAGTCTGCCCTTTTGATACAGCCTCATTCCATTATTCTTTTAAAATAATTCAATTTCTATACCTTAAACTACGAGGAATATCTTAACTTTGCGTCCCGTAGTTATATTTCTAAAAATACACATGTCAAATTCAACAAAGTACATTTTTGTAACAGGCGGGGTTACTTCGTCTTTAGGTAAAGGGATTATTGCGGCTTCACTTGCTAAGTTATTGCAAGCTAGAGGCTATTCGACAACAATCCAGAAATTAGATCCGTATATAAACATCGATCCAGGAACATTAAATCCGTATGAACACGGAGAATGTTTTGTTACAGATGATGGTGCTGAAACGGATTTAGATTTAGGACATTACGAACGTTTTTTAAATGTTCCAACTTCTCAAGCAAATAACATTACGACGGGTAGAATTTACCAATCAGTTATTGAAAAAGAAAGAAGAGGAGAATTTTTAGGTAAGACTGTTCAAGTAATACCTCATATCACTGATGAAATTAAAGAAAGAATTCAATTGTTATCTAAAAAAGGTACGTTTGATATCGTAATAACTGAAATCGGAGGAACTGTAGGTGATATTGAATCTTTACCTTATGTAGAAGCTGTTAGACAAATGCTTTGGGAATTTGAAAATGATTGCATAGTTATTCATTTAACATTGATTCCATATTTAGCTGCTGCTGGTGAATTAAAAACAAAACCAACTCAACATTCTGTTAAACAATTATTAGAATTAGGAGTTCAACCTGATATTTTATGTTGTAGAACTGAGCATGATTTGGATTTAACATTACGTAAAAAAATAGCTAAATTTTGTAACGTTAGCATGAATGCGGTTATTGAAGCAAAAGATGCGGGTACAATTTATGAAGTTCCTTTGCTAATGCAAAAAGAGGAATTAGATAAAGTTGTTTTAGAGAAACTAGGTTTGTCAAGTAAATCAGTGCCGAACTTAGAAAGTTGGAATAAATTTTTAGGTTTTGTACAAAACCCTTCAAAAGAAGTGAATATTGGTTTGGTAGGTAAATATGTTGAATTAAAAGATTCATATAAGTCAATTAGTGAAGCTTTTATTCATTCTGGTGCTGAAAATGATTGTAAAGTCAATATCAAATGGATTCATTCTGAGAAATTAACGAAAGCTAATATTAATGATGAATTTGAGGGGCTTGATGGTATTTTAGTAGCTCCAGGTTTTGGGTCTAGAGGTATTTCAGGTAAAATTGAAGCTGTTCGATTTGCAAGAGAAAACAATGTTCCTTTCTTTGGTATATGTTTAGGAATGCAATGTGCAGTAATTGAATTTGCAAGACATGAATTAGGATGGACTGATGCTCATACAACTGAAATTGCAGAAGACTGTAAATATCCAGTGATTAGCATGATGGAAGAACAAAAAAATATCGCTAATATGGGAGGTACAATGAGACTTGGTTCTTACAAATGTCAAGTTAAACCAGAATCAAATACTTTCGCAGCTTACAATTCAGATTTAATATTTGAACGCCACCGTCATAGATATGAATTTAACAGCGATTTTTTACAAGATTTCGAAAAAGCTGGAATGATTGCAACCGGTAAAAATCCAGAAACTGGTTTGGTTGAAGTTGTAGAGATTCCAAATCATCCTTGGTTTGTTGGGACACAATTTCACCCAGAATATAAAAGCACAGTAGCCAATCCTCATCCTCTTTTCGTAGCATTTATTGCTGCAGCAATTAAACATAATCAAAAATAATCATGGATAAGAAACAAGTATACGGTCTAGTTTTGATCGGATTAATTTTTTCAGTTTTTACAATTTTAAAACAACCTTCCGTTGCTGATAAAGAAAAGGCAAAAAAAGAAGCTGAAAAAACTGAACAAATCAAAGTAAACTCTATAAAAGAAGCTTCTATAAAGATAGAAAAAGAACGAATTCTTGCTTCTAAAACAAAACAATCTACTACTGGAACTCAAACTGCAATTTTACCAGTAAAAAGTAATCCAAAAGCTCCTCTTGTTGGTGATGGAGAATTGATTCGTTTAGAAAATGAAAAATTAATTCTTGATTTTTCTACAAAAGGAGGGAAAGTTGCCGCGGTTTATTTAAAAGAGTTTGAATCATACAAACATTTCGCTGATAAAAAGGATAAAAAAGTTCCTTTGAATTTATTTCAAGATGGTGACGCTGTGAATGAATTAGTGTTCCCAATAAGTGGTAAAAAACTTAAAACAGGAGATTTAGCATTTACTGCAAAAAAACTTTCTGATCATTCTATTTCATTCACTTTAACTCCGAATGATGGACAAACTATTGAATATGTATATACTTTGAAAAAAGATGCGTATGATTTAGATTATGTTATAAATTTAGATGGTTTTGAAGGAAAAGTAGCTGCTCAAAATGTTCAGTTAAATTGGAAATCTTCTTTAAGAAAGACTGAAAGATTATTAAAGTTACAAAAACACGTTTCGACAGTTTGTTTCATGAACAATAAAGAAGAGGCGGATTATTTGTCTGAAATGTCTGATGATAATCAATTGGCTGAGCATAAAATTGATTGGGTAGCTTTCAAACAGAGTTATTTTTCATCTATATTAAAAGCTGAAAATGGTTTTGCTAAAAATGGAACAAAATTTAAAATAACAAATTTTAAAGCAGGAAATAAAAAATTCTTTACACATATCAAGGATTATTCCGCTTCAATGAATTTGAATATTTCTAATATTGGGAAAGCTTCTGTTAAGTTGAATTGGTTTTTTGGACCGAATGATTACCATATTTTAAAGTCGTATGACAATGGATATGATGATATATTGAATTTTGGTTGGGGAATGTTTAGATGGATTAATTTATATTTTTTCTACCCAATCTTTAGTTTCTTCACAAATACAGGAACTGGAATTGGAGTTGCAATTTTATTATTGACGTTGGTTCTAAAGTTAATTTTAATGCCAATTCAATGGAAACAATTTGTATCGTCTGCGAAGATGAGAATATTGAAACCTGAAATTGACGAATTGAATGCGAAATTTCCGAACAAGGAAGATGCAATGAAGAAACAAGTGGAAATGATGTCACTTTATCGTGAATCAGGTGCAAGTCCATTAGCAGGATGTATACCTGCATTGATTCAAATGCCAATCTTAATTACAGTCTATAAATTTTTTCCTGCAGCTTTTGAATTGCGTCAAAAACCATTCTTATGGGCTGAAGATTTGTCTTCTTATGATTCTATATGGGATTTTGGTTTTACAATTCCAATTTATGGGGATCACATGAGTTTGTTTACATTGTTGTTTTGTGGTGCCACTTTAGCATTTACTTATTTAAACAGTGGAAATGTTCAACAACCAACTCAACCTGGAATGCCTAATATGAAAGTGATGATGTATGTTATGCCATTCATGATGATTTTTATGTTCAATGATTATTCTTCTGGATTAAGTTATTATTACTTTATTTCAACCTTCATTTCAATTTTATTAATGGTGGTGATTAAGCAGTTCTTTGTCGATGAAGAAAAATTAAAAACTAAAATGGCTGCTAGAAAACTAGAAAAATCAACAGTCGTGAAAAAGAAATCTAAATTCCAAGAACGTTTAGAGCAAATGCAAAAATTACAACAGGAGCAAAAGAACTTGAAAAAGAAATAAAATAAATTTACTATATTTTAAAAGCTATCTCATTGGAGGTAGCTTTTTTTTTGCACTCATTTTAAAAAAGTAATTAATTAAATGTACCCCTTAAAAGTTTTATTTATTCTTTTATTTTTCTTACGCTCACGTCTCTCTTTTCTTCGGGATTTTCTTTTGTCTTTCTTTTCATCGTCATTATTTATTTCTTGTGGTTCGTTCGATGAATGTCGCAGAAGATTGTTTCAAAGATGTATTGTTAATTATTCTTCTTGTAGTCTGTGCATTTATAGGTGAGACGTTAAAACCTAAAAATGACAATAATGTGAGTCCATAAAAAAGGAACTGCCTAGATCTTGTCATCTTAACTTGTGCTGGTAATTGTGTTTGTAGAAATATACCACACATTCCTTTTGTTAATATGATTTTAATTTCTTATGGTGTTTTATTCCTAAAATCAATCACTTTTTTATTTCAGGATTTACAAGAGAAATCTTTTCCGTCTTTGTCAAGTCTTGAAATTAAAGTAGGACAAGGATTGTCGATTTTAAGTTGATTTATATTGGTCAATTTAGTTTTTTCAATATTTTATATAATTCAAAATTTGATTCATTATTAATAAATATAAATCTAACTCCTGATTCCAAAATATATGAAGTTTGATAAGTGAAGGTTAATTCTGAATATAATTCATAATTTAATTTCAACTTATCTAAGAATTTCAGTATAGATTTTAAATCTAAATTAATCAGAAATATTTCATTAAGAAAATTACAATTAATTGAAATTACAATGATTTTATTTTGATACGTAATAATATTAAAAACATCTTCAAATTGATATTCTTTACCAAATTCAGGTTCATCAATTTGTACTAAATCACTTGTGTTATTTAAAGTGTTTCCAACTTGATAATCTGATATTTCACCGGAGTTAATGAAATCTTAAAACAAAATTTACTTCATTTTATTTCTGTGTAATTTAAACACAAATAATCAAGTTTTCCTTTTCTTTTTCTTAGCTGCTGGAAATAAAATATTATTCAAGATCAATCGATATCCTGGTGAGTTAGGATGTAAATTTAAATCAGTAGGAGGATCCATGACTTTATGTTCATAATCTTCAGGATCGTGACCACCATAAAATGTCCAAGTACCTTGGCCTAATTCTCCATGAATATACCTTGCTGTTCCCAAGGCTTTATTCTCTCCTAAAATTAATACATTGGATTTAATAAGACTTTTCTTAAAATCAGTTGTTTGTCCCATGAAGCCATCAATGATATCTGTATGATTTTGAGTTAACATTGTTGGCACAACATCCCATTTTGCTGAGAAATCAAATAGAGTAAACTTATCAGAACTTTCGTTTCTCATGTGTAATTTTGTCCCGTCAATATTTGAATACTCATATTCCAAGGGATTCGGTTCAAGAGTGAAATTTTCAAAAGCAAAGCAGTTTTTGTAATTTAGTTTTTGTTGAGCATTCGGATCTATACCATCACCATCATAAATTGATTCACAAATATCAACCCCTTGAGCAGCAAGCGCAATGTCAAAACTATCTGTTCCGCTGCACATCGTGAATAAAAATCCACCCCCCATAACAAAGTTTTGAATATTAGTAGCTACAGCTAATTTTAATTCAGAAACTTTTCCAAATCCCAATGCTTTTGCATCAGCTTCTAATCCGGCTACTTGAGCTTGATACCAAGGATACGTGTGATAAGCTGAATAAAATTTACCGTATTGTCCGGTAAAATCTTCGTGATGTAAATGAAGCCAATCATATTTTGGAAGCATTCCCATTACAATAGCAGAATCGTATATTTTATCATAAGGTATTTCAGCATATTCAAGTACCATGGTTACAGCGTCGTCCCAGGGTTGTTTCCCTTTAGGTGTGTATACGGCAATTTTAGGAGCTTTTTCCAATTGAACAACTTCCATGTTTGTTTCAGGATTGGCTATTTCATTTTTAATTTTATTAGCTTGACCATCAGCAACAACTTCATATTTAACACCTCTTAGAATCAATTCTTCTTCTGCTGAATTTAAGTGTGGTATTAGAAAAGATCCACCTCGATAATTCAACAACCATTCAACAACTACTTCGCTTTCTAACAACCAAAAAGCTACACCATAAGCTTTTAAATGGTTTGTTTGTGAATCGTCCATTGGTACAAGAATCTGAGTTGCTTTCAAATTGTTGAAGCTTAAGATACAGATTAATGTGAGTAATAATGTTCTTATCATGTGTGGTCTTTTTTTATTTTTGTCAACTTTAAGCAAGAATCTTACCTAAATTTAAAAAGGTGCATTATCATCATCCACTGTATTATCAAAGTCTGCATCTTCTTTATCAAATGAATTCATTTTACTTGAAATAGTATAACTTGTAGCTCCTCCTCCTTGACTATCAAAACTATTATTTGAATTCATACTTGATGCAATTGCATGAGTTGGAATTGGATCTTCGTTGTAATTATTAATATTGTCAAATCGAGCATATTTTCCTATGAATCTAAGTCGAACATTTTCTAAATCACCATTTCTATGCTTTGCTATAATGATTTCTCCAACTCCTTCATTTGAATTACCATCTTCATCTTGCATAAATCCATAATATTCAGGTCTGTAAATAAATGAAACGATATCGGCATCTTGCTCAATTGCTCCAGATTCACGAAGATCTGAAAGCTGTGGTCTTTTATCACCTCCACGTTGCTCAACCGAACGACTCAACTGAGAGAGTGCGATTACCGGGATGTTTAATTCTTTTGCTATTTCTTTGATCGAACGAGAGATACTAGAGATTTCTTGCTCTCTATTTCCAGGACCTTTTCCTCCACCAGCAGTCATTAATTGCAAATAGTCAATAATCACTAATTGAATATCATGTTGCATTTTCAAACGGCGACATTTTGCACGTAAATCAAAAATAGAAATACCGGGAGTATCATCGATGAAAAGTGGGGCAGTAGCTAATTGTGAAATTCTTGAATGCAATTGTTGAAATTCGTCCTCTCTTAAATCACCTTTTCTTAATTTACTCGCATCAATTCTAGCTTCACTTGAAATAAGACGTTTAACTAGCTGAACAGAAGACATCTCTAACGAAAAGAATGCAACTCCCATGTTGTGATCTACTGCTGTATTTCGAGCCATAGAAAGTACGAAGGCTGTTTTCCCCATCGCAGGTCTAGCAGCAATTACAATCATATCTGAACGTTGCCAACCAGCAGTCACTTTATCTAAATCCATAAATCCGGTTGGTATTCCTGAGATACCATCAGTATTTTGAGAAGCTTTTTCAATCTCTTCAATCGCTTGACGAACAACATTTTGCATGGTGTCAGCATTCTTCCCCATGTTGTTTTCAGCAATTTTGAAAAGTTCTTCCTCAGCTTTTCCTAATACACCAAAAACATCTGTTGTGTCATCATACGCTTCTCGAATAACTTCACCACTCATACGAATCAATTCACGTTTAATGTGTTTCTCAGCAATAATTCTAGCGTGAAATTCAACGTGAGCAGACGAACCAATACGACTCGTTAATTGAGATATATAAGCAGAACCACCAGCAGCTTCAAGTTCACCATTTTGGCGAAGTTTATTACTAACAGTTAAAAGATCAATAGGACTAGAGCTACCAAATAATTCACGAATTGCGTTGTAAATAAATTGGTGTTTAGGATCATAAAAACTATTTGGAGTTAACATGTCAATAACATCAGTTACCGCATTTTTTTCCAGCATCATAGCACCCAAAACTGCTTGTTCGATATCAACAGCTTGTGGTGGAACTTTACCAAGTTCATTTGCTAATACATTCGGATTTTTTGCACGAACTGCAGGTTTTCGAGTGTTTTCCATCTTGTTCTCCATGTAACAAAGATAAGAAATTGATTTTGAATTTTGGAGGTTTGATTTTGGATTAAACCAATAATTTTCAAATTGTTGATAAAATAAAAAAATCACTCCTTAATTCAATTTAGCTATATTTGAATTTTACTTGTAACAAAGCAGATAAACATTCAAAATTAAACATTCAAAATTAATTAAGTGAAACGCGAAATAATCCAAACAGAAGATGGTTCTAAAACAATAAGAATCATAGAATTAGAAGAAAATTATCATTCTATACATGGAGCTTTACAAGAAGCGAATCACGTTTTTATGAAATATGGTTTGGAAGAATTTCAGGATAAAAAAGAATTATCCATCTTTGAAATGGGATTCGGAACTGGTTTAAATGCTTGTCTAACAGCTATTAATTCTACTAAACTTAAAGTGAATATTGAGTATCATGGGGTTGAAGCTTTTCCCGTTTCTCAAATAGAATTAGATGAATTAGAATATGGAATTTTATTAGGTCAAGAAAACAGAGATCTTTACAATAAGCTTCATGCTGTCGAATGGAATCAATCCATAGAAATTTATAAAGGATTTAATTTAAAGAAAATTCACAGTGAAATTCAGCATGTTGATCTTCGCTGTGAATTTTACGATATTATTTTTTACGATGCTTTTGGACCACGAGTTCAAAATGAATTATGGTCTGAAGATGTTTTTAAAAAGATGTATAATTCGCTGAAAATAGGTGGATTTTTAGTGACTTATTGTGCAAAAGGTCAAGTAAAAAGAAACATGAAAGCTGTTGGATTTAAAGTTGAAGGATTACCGGGGCCTCCGGGAAAAAGAGAAATGACAAGAGCGTGGAAAATGGAAGTTGTTAGTAATTAGACTCGAGCTGTGTAGGAAGCGGTAATAAAAATTAAACCATATAAGGGATATAAGGTTTCATATAAGTACTGTGTGAAATTAAAGGAAAAACATTTAAATTTTTAAACTTTGCTCTTATATGTCCTCATATGCCTTATATGGTTCCAAAAAAGTCACACAACTTCACATTTCATAACCCCATCACGATCAATTTCTGTCAAATTAACCGTTTGAAAAGTATTTGCTAAATCTGGATTAAAAGCAATTTTCACTTTTACGTAATTCTCCGTAAATCCTGTCATCATACCATTATCTTCTTCATTTTCAAAAAGAACAGTTCGGGTTGAACCAATATTTTGCTCGTAAAAAACTCGTTTCTTTTTATCAGAAAGTATATGAAGCATTTTACTTCTTTCTTTTCTAACAGACATAGGAACAGATTCTCCAAGTTTTGCAGCACCTGTATTTACACGTTCAGAATAAGTGAAAACATGAAGATAAGAAACATCAATGTCTTTAATGAAATCAACGGTTTCCATGAATTCTTCATCCGTTTCCCCAGGGAAACCAATAATAACATCAACTCCAATGCAGCAATCTTCCCTTAGTGATTTTATGTGTTTCACTCTTTCAGCATACAATTCCTTCAAATATTTTCTTCGCATTGTTTGTAAAACGCGATTACTTCCAGATTGCAATGGTATATGAAAATGCGGTACAAAATGTTTCGATTCAGCTAACGTAAATTGAATGATTTCATTGGTTAATAAATTTGGTTCGATAGATGAAATTCTATAACGATCAATTCCTTCAATCTTATCTAATTCTTTTACTAAACCAAAAAAGTTTTCTTCTGAACCTTGACCAAAATCACCAATATTCACACCTGTTAAAACCACCTCTTTGATGTCCATTTCAGCGATTTTTTTCGCCTCAACAATCGTTGATGCGATAGACGTATTTCTGCTTGTTCCTCTTGCTAAAGGAATTGTACAAAAAGTGCAGAAATAATCGCAACCATCTTGAACCTTTAAAAAAGAACGAGTTCGATCACCATAGGAAAATGCGGGAACAAATTCCTTGGTATTTTTTATATTTTCAAAATTTACAGTTGCGACTTTATTTTTTGACTCAATATTTTCAAGATGTTCTAAGATATTAAATTTTTCATTCGCACCTAAAACTAAATCTACTCCTGGTATTTCACCAATTTCAACGGGCTTTAACTGGGCAAAACAACCAATAACAATAATAAAAGCTTCCGGATTTATCTTTAAAGCCTTTTTTACTAATTGTTTAAATTTCTTATCCGCATTTTCAGTGACAGAACAAGTGTTGATAACATAAATATCAGGTTTTTCCTCAAATTCAACTTTAGCAAATCCAGCATCTTCAAACAACCTAGAAATTGTTGAAGTCTCAGAAAAATTTAATTTACATCCTAATGTGTAAAAAGCTACTTTTTTAAATTGTATCATAATGTGATACAAAGTTAAACATTTCATTAGGAAAGAAGAACAAAATCTAATTTTTTGGTTAAAATTATTTTGTGGTGTTATTACTTAAATATCAGTCCCTTTCTTTCAACCATTTACAAACTTTTGGAGCAAGCTCCTTTTGAGTTCGACTTCCAACGAAAACGCCAATGTGTCCTCCTTCAAAACGATATGCTTCGTAATCAGAGGTTCCAACATAATTCTTTAAAGCGATTGAAGAAGATGGTGGTACTAAATGATCTTCTGATGCATAAATATTTAAAATAGGCATCGTGATTTTTTTTAAGTTAACTTTTTGATTTCCAATTTCTAATTCACCTTTAATCAATTTATTTTTTATGTATAAATCTTCCATAAATTGTAAAAAGCAAGCACCTGCTTGATCTGGGCTATCGGCAATCCATTTCTCCATACGTAAGAAATTGGTAAGTTTCGTTTTGTCGTCAAATAGATTTATTAATACGCTAGATTTTTGGGCTTTCATCATGGGCTTAAGCATTTCAAAACCATCATTTAGAAAACTTCCAGGAACAAGTCCGTCAAATCCATCAATTAATGCGTTAAAATCCATCTCTTTACTCCATTTAAACAGCAAGCCTTCTTCAATAGAAAAATCAACTGGAGTGACATGCGTGATACAGTTTCTAATTTTTTCAGGATGAAGAGCTGAGTAAATTAGGCTAAATGTTCCTCCTTGACAGATAGAAAGCAAATTTATTTTATCCATTTGATTTTCTTTTCGAACAAAATCAACACAATTGTTAATATATCCATCTATGTAGTCTTCCATTGAAAGGTATCTATCCATTTTCGTCGGATGTCCCCAATCAATTAAATAAATATCTAATCCAGAATCTAATAAATTCTTAATATAACTTCTGTCAGGCTGTAAGTCCAACATTTTATAGGTGTTTACCAACGCGTACACAATTAGGACAGGCGTTTTTATGGTTGGTTTTGAATTTCTATTGTATCTATATAATTTAAGTTTATCTTCTGAATAAACAAGTGTTTTTGGCGTACTTGCTATTTCAATTTCTTGCAAATTATTTAAATGCTCAAAACCTTTCACTAATTTTAAAGCATTAGAAAAAATCTCTTGTGGTAATTCACTATTATTCATTTTCATAGATACAATTTTTCAAATAATAGAAAAGGGGAAAAAATAGTTTTCTCCCCTTTTCAATTTTTCTTTATTTAGATTTAGGCATTTACTTTTTTATTCGCTGATTTTGATGCAGTTGTTGATGGTTGTTCTGTTTCTTTTTTTACCGTAGGTGTTGGTGCAGTAATTGTCACTGTTGCATTGTATTTTGTTTCTAATGCTTTAACAGTTTTTTTTAAATCATAAATTGTTTTGTATAATTCGTTCAATTCTGATTTTACTACTAATGGTAAAAATTCAACTCTGTTTTCAAATTGTTTTTCAATATTTTTGTTGACTGCTAAAGAAAGTGTTAGTAATTCAGCTTTCAATTTTGAAAATTCATCTGTAGCGAATAAGCTTGTATAATGTTTTTCATTTATACTAGCCCATTCGTTGAAGAAGTTTTGAAATGAATGACTAAAATCTTGCTGTTTTGATTTGTCAAATATAGAAGCAAACAATTCTCCTGAAGCTTTTTGACCAGTAGAATAAAGCAAGTTTTGGATTTTTGATAATTGAACTCCATAGTTTGAAGATTTATCTAGCGTATCCAATACTAATTCAAAATTCTCTTTTTCTTTAACATTAGATACGAAGTGGAGTATTGGTGCAAATAACTCACTGTAAGATGTTGATATATTTTTATATACATCTGAATTTTTAGAAAAATCGTGTGAAATTAAGTGTGGAAATTTATCAGTGAAAACCTTCCAGAATTCTTGATGTTCCTTATTCGAATTTTGATGACTTGTAAAATAATCATGAACAAATTTCAAGTTTGATTCAACCAATGAGTTGATGCCATTGTCTTGAAAAAAAAGTTTGAAAGATTCTTCAGTTATTTTTTTATATTCGGTTGGATCTAGAAGGGTTTTTAAATTTTCAGCACTGAAATTGTTTTCTTTTATTGCTGTGAAATATGGTTTGTAAAAATCTTGTAATTTAGAATATAAAGTATTCGTATTGAAAATGGATTGAAATAAATCAGGATTAAAATTTGTAGGTAATGTCTTGTTCAACATACCGAAGCTAGAATTCAATGCAGTTGTCCATGATTCAAATAGCGAATTCCAATTTTCTTGAATAGACTGGAATTGTTGGTTTGTTTCATTTGTTTTTTTACCGAAATTTGATACTGAATTAAATAAGTTTAAATTGAATTCAGCGGCTTTACCCATTGCTTTTTCCATATTACTTGCTTGATTGTCAAATAAGTTCTTATAGAAATCTTCCATCATTTTTTGAGAAGAATTGACAGTCTTTTCTGTTTCGTTTTTTGATCCGCTTGTAATTTCATTCAAAAGTTCTAATTGAGAATTCCACCAATCTGTACAAATCTCTGTAGTTTTTTCAATTGCTTTTCCTGTTTTAACAGCTTCTTGAAATTTGGTAGTAGTATCAACAAAAGTTTCAATTGACTTTTTTTGTGTATCCACTAATGTTTCTAGTAATTCATTCGCTTCGTTCATTTTTTTCTTTTTTAGTTATTTTTTACTTTAATTTCTACCATGTAAAATTATTTCAATTTTTTTACTAATATGTATTGCTTCAATTAATTAACTGTCATTTAATTATGTCCTGATTATTAATTTTTCTTAACTTTAGAATTGTTAATTTGATATTTTATAAATAATTATCAATAAATCACATCATATATAATCCACCGTTAATATTCAAACTTTGCCCAGTTATGTATGAAGCCTCAATTAAATATCGAACCCCTTTTGCTATATCTTTTGGATCACCCAATTTGTTAGCAGGGATTTTTTCTATTATTCCTTTTAGAACTTCTGGAGGCATTGCTTTAACCATATCCGTTCCTATAAATCCAGGGCAAATACAATTAACTGTCACTCCATGCTTTGCGGTTTCAATCGCTAAAGATTTAGAAAAGCCTATTAAACCAGATTTTGCTGCTGAATAATTAGTTTGACCAAAACCGCCAGATTGACCAATTACAGAACTTACATTGATAATTCTACCATACTTTTTGTCTAGCATTGCTGGTAAAGCCAATTTGGATGTATTGAACGCACTACTTAAATTCGTATCAATGACTGCATTCCATTCTTCAATTTCCATTTTTTTGAAGGATTTATCACGCGTAATTCCCGCATTGTTAATTAGAATATCTACTGTTCCAACTTTTGCTTCAATTTCTTTAAATAGCTTTTTGCAACCTGTAGATTTAGCAATATTTGCTTTCATAATAAATGCCGTTCCTCCGTTTTTTTCAATATCTTTTTTCACTGATTTAGCATGTTCCTTACTATTATTGTAATTAATAATTACAATAAACTCTGAGGTCCCCAATTCCAATGAAATAGCTGAACCAATCCCTCTTGCACCTCCTGTTACCAAGACGACTTTCTTTTTGCTTTTCTTTTCCATGATACCAAAATTTGTGACGTTAAAATCAAGTAATAATCGAATATAAAATTCTTCCTCTGTTTTCACTATAACAGATAATAGATGCCTTTTAGTTCAAATGATTTGACTAAGATTTATGAAACAAAACTAAAAAAGTAAAACGTAACGATTGTTAAGGGATTGTCAATTTATTATTAGCGTTATAAGGTTTCTTATTTACTTAATGTTAAGGTTTTATAGTGTATATTATCATTTCTTTTAATCTGTGATTTTTATTTTTAAGTAAGCTATATTTACACATGATATTTTATTTTTAGAGACTTTATTAATGAGATTTATTCAATCAATTAAACAAAAAAAATATGTTAAAGTTTAATATGAAGTATCGCTTTAATTATAATTTAACTCAAAAAGCGTCTAATTTTTTTGGATGTTTATACAATGAGTACTTTCCAAATACTTCATTATTTCTAAGAGTGAAATTCTTTAAAAACAGCCTAAAAAAAGCATTTTGTATAAACCCAATTAAAACAAGAAAATCATGTATTGTAGAACTTTAGACAAGCAAAATATTTATTACGAAGTAAAAGGCAATTTAGAAGCTGAGAATTCAATAGTTTTTCTCAATGGTTTATCGCAAACGACTAATTCATGGGGGTTAATAACTCCTTTCTTTGAAGAAAATTATAAAATTGTTTTGATCGATTTTATTTTTCAAGGACAATCTGATAAAAAAGGTGAGGCCAGAGAATTCAATATACACGCTGTTGATGTCTTATCGGTGCTGGATACTCTAGGTTTATATAATAATATTATTGTTGGATTATCTTATGGAAGTCTTGTTGCTCAGCATTTTGCAGTGCTTTATCCAGATCGAATAAAGAAAATTGTGTTAATCTCTACTTTTGCTCATAAGTCTCCTTATTATGAAGCAATTGAACTTTCATGGAAAAATGCTTTGAAGTTTGGTGGATATTCATTGATGTTAGACGTGATGCTTCCTTATGTTTTAAGTGAAGGATATTTTGAAAATCCCTTAATCCCAATTGAACTCTTTAAATCAGCAAAACAAGATTTAGTAGATTCAAAATCACTAGCTAAATTAATGCAAGCAACTTCTGAAAGAGAGGATTACAGACAACAGTTGACTAAAATTAAATCGGAAACACTTGTGATTCATGGTCGATATGATGGATTGTTTTCTGTGTTCATGGGAGAGGCTGTTGCAGATCATATTCCTAAAAGTGAGTTTATGATAATTGAAAATGCTGGACATACGCTAAATATTGAAGCAGTTGATAAGGTTGCTAAAGGAATAATTAATTTCATAAAATAGTAAATCATGAAAACAGTCTTAATTACAGGAAGTACAAGTGGTATTGGCCTAGGAATTGCGATTGAATTTGCAAAAGAAGGTTATTCAATAGCGTTCAATGGTTTAGAAGAAAATGGGGAAGAAATAGCAGAGCAAATTGGTTTTGAAAACAATGTAAAAACGAATTTTTATCCTGCAAATTTAGCTGACACCAAACAAATTGAAGAAATGATTTCTCAAATTGAGATTGATTTTGGGAGATTGGATGTTCTTGTTAATAATGCTGGAATTCAATTTGTTTCTCCTATTGAAAATTTTCCTGAAGATAAATGGAATGCAATAATTCAATTGAATTTGAACGCTGCTTTTCATACTTCTAAGTTTGTGTGGAACATTATGAAAAATAATAAATTTGGAAGAATTATCAATATAGCGTCTGCGCATGGATTAGTGGCTTCTGAATATAAATCAGCGTATGTGTCTGCAAAACATGGAGTTGTTGGGTTGACAAAAGTTCTTGCTTTAGAGGGAGCAACATTTGGTATAACGGCGAATTGTATTTGTCCTGGATATGTTAAAACACCATTAGTAGAAAAGCAAATTGCAGAGCAGGCAAAGTCACACGGTATTTCGGAAGATGAAGTGATTTCAAAAATTATGTTGCAAAAACACCCCATTAAAGAATTTGTTAGAGTAGAATCATTGGGGAAATTAGCAGTTTTTCTGGCAACAGATGATGCTGATTTAATAACAGGTGCTTCGATACCAGTCGATGGAGGATGGACAGCTCAATAATGTAAATATATGAACGAAAAAGTAAAACATGTAGGTTTAGCATTGCAGGGAGGAGGAGCTCACGGAGCGTTTACATGGGGAGTGTTAGATCGACTACTTGAAGTTGATGAGTTGGTTGCAGATGGTTTGTGCGGCACAAGTGCTGGAGCTATTAATGCAGTCGTAACAGCTTACGGATTACATATCGGAGGAAAGGAAAAAGCGAAAGAATTATTGGAAAAATTGTGGAAAGAAATCTCTTATTCAGGAAATCTAATGTTTCAACCTTCTTTAATGGATAAATATTTTTCAGATGGAGATTTATATAATACCTTAGGTTATATGTTTTTCAACTCGATGTCACAAATGTTTTCTCCTTATCAATTTAACCCTTCAAATGCCAATCCTTTAAAAAAAATCTTAAATGATTTGGTTGATTTTGAAGAGTTAAAAAAGTACAACAAGAAAAAATTATTTGTTTGTGCTACCAATGTTAAAACAAATCGAGCGAAGGTTTTTTCAAACGATGAAATTACGGTAGATGCCGTTTTGGCTTCGACTTGTTTGCCTCATCTTTTTCAATCGGTGGAAATTGATGGGCAATTTTATTGGGATGGCGGTTATATGGGAAATCCACCACTTTATCCTTTAATAGAAAATACACATGTATCTGATTTATTATTGATTAAAATTAATTCTATCAATATTGAAGAATTGCCGAAAACCGCAAGAGATATTTCTGATCGAATCAATGAAATTTGCTTTAACAGTAGTTTAATCAATGAAATACATTTGATTCATTATCGAAATGAATTAATTCGTAAAGGTATAAAAGGAATTAAGTTAGACGACAATAAATTGATGCGAGAAATTTTTGTGCATTCCATTTCTGCTCATGAAGCACTTGGACATTTGAAATATTCAAGCAAAATGAATACTTCTTGGGATTTCCTTTTAGATTTAAAAAATAAAGGTAGATTATATGCTGAAAAATGGCTTGAAAATGAATTTCATGAAGTTGGGATTAAATCATCTTTTGATGTCGAAAAACACTTTTTTGATAAATATTGATCCAAATTGATTGATTAACATTTTAATTAGTATAATTCAGATTTTTGTAAAATAAATTCAGTTAATACATTTTTGAATTAAGCCGATATTAAAATTAATTAATCTAAGCTTAACCCATTTGTCATTGTAAAACACTTTTTTTGATAAATAATTGATTCATACTATTACTAATACTGCTAATTGCTAATTTTGATGATAAGTAAAATAAAACACAAACTTTTCTTGTATTTTTTATTATTCTCTTCTATATCCGTATTAGCAGTTATTACAAGTGTTTGGTTTTATAAGAAGAAGGAGAATGTTTCCAAAATAACTGAAAATTTGGATGATATTTATATCCTAAATTTAAAATCCTTTAAGTTGCAGAAGGACTTCCTAAATTACGAAATCATTAATCCTGATTTTTTTAAAGACAACAATAGTTTGGTGTTGGATAATCAAAAAGCTGTTTCAAAGGAAATGTCGGATAAATTTAAACAGCTTCTCCAAAAAAAAGAAAGTAAATTCATGAATGACAATGGAAACTTGGATAATATCCAAATGGAATTGAAAAAAAATGAGGAAACTTTCAAAAAAGTTGTAGAACAAATAAAAAATAGAGGGTTTCAAGATTTTGGAATAGAAGGAAGAATGAGGGAACACGCTCATGCTTTAATGGATTTAGGGAATGACATAGAACAAGTTAAGATTTTAATGTTAAGGAGGCATGAAAAAGATTTTATCATCCGAAAAGAAAGTCAATATGTCAATAAATTTAACGCCTTAATCATTGAAGTGGAAAATGAAATTGATCGGAATACTAAGATTTCGGCGATTAGAAAGAAAGATATTCTTTCTACTGTTGATAATTATTATTTATCATTTAAGAAATTGATTTCGGTGGAAAGAAAATTAGGTTTAAATGGTAAATCTGGATTGTTATTGAATCTTTCTGAAAATAGTAATCGAATTCAGAATTATTTTGAAATCGAAAAACAAAAGGCACATGCAATGGAGTTGTCCATTCATAATAAATTAAATATCATTGCCTTTATTTCTTGTTTTATTATCATTGCAATAGCAGTGTTTTTGAGTTATATTGTTGCAACAGCTTTTACAAAACCATTAATAAATTTGACAGATTCCATTAAGAAATATGTAAGTAATGATTTTTTGCAATTCCCTATAGAGGACACCAAAGCAGGGAATTATGAAATTGAAATTTTGCAATCAAATTTTATTATTATGTCACAAGAAATAACGAATCATATTAATTATTTCAAAGAAAAAGTGGATGAAAGGACGAAAGAAATAGTGATTCAAAAAGATGAAATTCTAAATCAGCAGGATAAAATTATCATCCAAAGAGATCAATTAAAAATTCAAAAAGAAATTTTAGAAATTCAAAAGAAGGAGGTAACCGAGAAAAATAACAACATTATGGATAGTATTCATTATGCCAAAAGAATTCAAGGAGCTATTCTTCCTCAACAAAGTACTATAAAAACAATTCTTCCAAATAGCTTTGTTTATTACGAGCCTAAAGATATAGTAAGCGGAGATTTTTATTGGATTGATAAAATCAATTTTCTGGAGGAACAAAATAGGGAAGAAGAAACTTTTAACATTTATAATAATTCTATTGAAACGAAATACTCAAGTTCTAAAAGCTTAGCAAATTTCAATTATGATACAGAAATAAAATGTTTAGATTCATCAGAAAAAATAATATTTGCAGCTGTAGATTGTACCGGGCATGGTGTTCCTGGAGCTTTTATGAGCGTAATTGGTTATAACAGTTTAAACAAAATAATTTATGAATATAATTTATCAGAACCTGCAGCTATTTTAAATCAGTTGAATCAAGAAGTTCGTCAAACATTGAGGCAAGATAACGACAACTCGGAGGTGAAAGATGGAATGGACATCGCCCTGTGTTCACTTGACTTGGAAAGAAATGTTTTACAATTCGCTGGTGCAAATAATCCATTATTTATCGTAAGGGATAATGAATTGAAAATTATAAAAGGTGATCGTTTTCCGATAGGTGTTTACAATAATGACACTAATAATTTATTTAATAACCATACTATTCAATTAAAAGAAGGTGATGCGATTTATATTTTTTCTGATGGTTATGCTGATCAATTTGGGGGAGTGAAAGGAAAGAAATTTAAAAACAAATAATTCAAAGAGATATTACTTTTTATCCAAGATTATGATATGGATGAGCAAAAGGAAATACTTAAAAGAACATTAGAAGAATGGCGAGGAGAAACAAATCAAGTCGATGATATACTTGTTGTAGGAGTTAAAATTTAGCTCAAAAAGAGGCTTAATAAGTAATAATTTCCTCTAAAATTAACAATTGAAGGGTGAAATTGAAAGAGTAATTATATTGTGCTTGTTAAAGATTTACAGATTGTTAATTAATTTGTCAAGCAGCTTATATTTCATTATAATTTCTTAAATGGTTCAAAAAAAACATGAAAGGCTGTCATTTTGAGACAGCCTTCATTTAATTTAAGTTTTATTTTTTCTTTTTCTTTTTTGGTTTATTGCCCTTTTTTAATTTTACTTTTTTTGATTTCAGAGATTTTTTAATTTCCTTCATCTTAAGTTTGATGAATTTGATTTCTTTCTTTAGTTCACTTATTAAAACTTTACCATTAAATGTTTCTGAAATTTCTATAGTTTCAGTTTCGATTATTGCAACGATTGGCTTCTCTAATTCAGTTTCAGTAATTAGTTCAGTACTATTTTCTTTAGTTTTTAACGTTGGTTTTTTAACTATTTTTTCAGCAGGCTTTACTGGTTCTTTTATAGCTGAAGCAACCATTTCTTTAGCAGTGTTTTCAGTTGTGTTCTTTACTGTTCTTTTGATAGGTAAAACGACTTTCTCTCCTTCAATGTTTTCAGTGATTTTTTTTTCTGTTTTTGTTTTGTTTGTTACCATAATATTTTTTTATAACATAATTAACTCAATCAAATGTTTCTAAAACGCTATTATAACGTTAAGTTAATGTTAACAAATATCAGAACAATTTTTGGATATCCAATATTAAGTTTTTGTATAAAGCGTTATTGTGTTGATTTTTAATGCTTTATATATTGATAAAAAATAATTTTAATTGAAAAAATTAAATGATCTGAATAATAAAACACCACTGATTCACTTATATGTGTAAAATATAGAATTTCAATTGTACATTTGATTTTTATTTTATGCAAAAAAAGTGTAGAATGATTTAAAAAATATTTACATTAAGCTCAACCAATTTTAATTTGTAATCTTTTTTTTAGATGTATAAAATTTTAAGCACATATTTTCTTTTTTTGATTGCATTTAATGCATTTAATGCATTTGGTCAGTTTACGAATATTATGATAAGCAATACAAATAATCCTGAAGAAGTTTCTATTTGTATCAACCCGAAAAATCTGAATCAAATCGTTGGGGCAGCTAATTTAGACAATGTCTTTCGGTCAAATGATGGAGGTGTCACGTGGAGTTTTGAATCGGTAGCGGATACTATGAATGGCGTTTGGGGTGATCCAATTATTTTCACTGATACAAATGGGCATTTTTTTTATTCCCATTTATCTAACCCACCAATAACTGGTTCTTGGGTGGATAGAATTGTTTTTACAAAATCAACAGATGGAGGAATTACTTGGTGGGAAAATGGAACTTCAACGGGTAAAAACGGTTCTAAAATTCAAGATAAGCAAGGGATTGTTGTTAATCAAGTGACTAATGAAATTTATGTAACTTGGACTCAATTTGATAATTATAATTCTGCCAACATTTTAGATAGTTCTGTTATCTTATTTTCAAAATCTTCTGATATAGGTATGACGTGGAGTTTGCCAATTAGAATAAGTAAAGATGCAGGAGATTGTATTGATGGCGATTTGACTGTAGAAGGATCGATACCTTCCGTAGGTCCAAATGGTGAAATATATGTTGTATGGACAGGTCCGAATGGTTTGGTTTTTAATAAAAGTTTAGACGATGGGATCACATGGATGTTACAAGAAACTTCAGTGATTGATGTTCCTGGAGGCTGGAATTATAATATCGGAGGACTAGAACGTTGCAATGGTTTACCTCAAGTTGTAACTGATCTTAGTGGAGGGGTAAACAATGGAACAATTTATATTAATTGGACTGACCAAAGAAATGGTTCGGATGATACAGATGTTTGGCTAATAAAATCGAATGATGGAGGTGATAGTTGGAGTTCACTTAAAAGAGTAAATGATGACGCTTTAGGCAGGCAACAATTCTTAACATGGATGACTTGTGATCAAAAAAATGGGAATTTACATTTTGTTTTTTACGACAGAAGAAATTACGCGTCGACAAATGATTCTACAGACGTTTATATGGCTTATTCAAATGATGGCGGGAATACAATTGATAATTACAAAGTGAATGAAATAGGTTTTGTACCAGATCCAAATGTGTTTTTTGGGGACTATATAAGTGTTTCTGCTGTTAATAATATGGTGCGACCGATTTGGATGGCTTATGGTAACGGAACATTAAGTGTTTGGACTGCGTTGGTAGATGGTCAAGTCTTAGGGTTAAATAAAGAAAGTGTAATTTCAACTTCATCTATTTCTTTAAGTCAGAATACCCCAAATCCTTTTTATCAGACAACTTGTATTACATTTAATTTAAAAAATGATTCTAAAATTAATTTGAGAATTTATGATGTATTAGGAAACGAAATAGGGGTTTTATTAAAAGATGAATTTTACAATTCGGGGCATTATGATTATGTTTTTAACGCTACTACATATCATTTAAAACCAGGTGTTTATTATTATGAATTAAATTCAGAAGAGTATAAAATCACAAAAAAAATGGTCGTTAATTGAACTTAAAAATGGAAAAAGAAATTACAATTAAATACAATGAGTTTTTAAACTGGTCAGAACTTCCTTCAAACGAAATTAGCATGGTTGAAAAGGCGTATTCAATGTGTGAAAAAGCACATGCACCTTATAGTAATTTTCAAGTTGGATCAACTGTTTTGTTGTCGAACGGGGAAATTGTTGCTGGAAACAATCAAGAAAATATCGCTTATCCATCTGGATTATGTGCGGAAAGAGTTGCCTTGTTTTTTGCAGGAGCTAATTTCCCTAAAGAGTCTGTTGAAACAATAGTTGTTGTAGCAAAAGGAGATTTAGTACCGTTTGATAAACTATTATCTCCGTGTGGAAGTTGCCGTCAAGTAATGATGGAATATGAAATGAAGCAAAGTAAATCAATTCGAGTAGTTTTAGTAAGTCAAAATGGAAAAACAGTAGTATTTAATTCGATTTTAGATTTGTTGCCTTTCGCATTTGGGAATTAATTTATTTTACTTTATCCAGATTGTTAAAAATAAATTAGATAGCTCTAAAAAAGTAATATTGATTATAATTGTAAAGAAAATTACTCTTAAAAGAATAATGGAATTAAAAAATAATTAATTTGACTAAAATTTGGTTCAAACTAATGTTCGTTGTTTGCAAATTGATTATTTCTTTTGATTTCACTTTAATATTTGACTAATCCACAAGAATGACCTCATAAGTCGTAACTATTTAATGAAAATTGTCGATTCAAAATCCTTATATTTGTCTTTCGATTCTAAAACGCATAAAATATGGCTGTAAAAGCTCCAAAAGCACCAGAGAAAACTACAAAGAAGTCAGCATCTGCTGGTAAACCAAAGTTTTCTAAGGAAACTTACGTGAAATGGTACAAAGACATGTTGTTAATTCGAAAATTCGAAGAGAAAACAGGTCAATTATATATTCAACAAAAATTTGGTGGTTTTTGCCATTTATATATTGGTCAAGAGGCTGTTGTTGCTGGTACCGCTAGTGCTTGTCGCCCAGGTGATAAACACATGACCGCATATCGTGATCACGGTCATGCTTTAGCTTTAGGATCTGATCCAAGAGTTTTAATGGCTGAACTTTATGGTCGTACCACTGGATGTTCAAAAGGAAAAGGTGGTTCAATGCACTTTTTTGACAAGGATAAAAATTTCATGGGTGGACATGGTATCGTTGGAGCTCAAATCGCTATGGGGGCGGGTGTAGCTTTCGCTGAAAAATATAAAGGAACTGACAATGTTTCTTTTGTTTCTATGGGAGATGGAGCTACTCGTCAAGGTGCTTTGCATGAAACTTTCAATATGGCAATGTTATGGAAACTTCCAGTTATTTTCATTATTGAAAACAATGGGTACGCAATGGGAACATCTATTGAAAGAACTTCAACTGTATTAGACTTGTCCAAAATTGGAGCTTCTTATGAAATGCCTTCTCGTTCAGTAAATGGTATGTCTCCAGAATCTGTTCATGAAGCAATTGAAGAAGCTTGTGAAAGAGCTAGAAGAGGTGATGGTCCAACATTATTAGACATCCGTACTTATAGATATAAAGGACATTCAATGTCAGATCCAATGAAATATAGAACTAAAGAAGAGTTGTCTGATTGGATGGCTGTTGATCCTATAGATCATTGTCTGAATGTAATCACAGAAAATAAATGGTTGAAAAAATCTGAAATTGAAGACATTTCAGTATGGGTTAAAAAAGAAGTGGATGAATCAATTGAATTTGCTGAAAACTCTCCTTTTCCAGAAGCATCAGAATTATATGAAGATGTTTATGCTGAACCAAATTACCCTTTCATCAAAGAATATTAATAAGTATTTAGAAAAATAGCATGGCGGAAATAGTTTATATGCCTCAATTGAGTGACACAATGGTTGAAGGTGTTGTTGCAAGTTGGTTTAAAAAAGTAGGTGATAAAGTAGCTTCAGGTGAAATATTAGCTGAAATAGAAACAGATAAAGCAACAATGGAATTCGAATCATTTTATGATGGAGTTCTTTTACACATTGGAGTAGAACAAGGTAAAGCGGTACCAGTTAACACTTTGTTAGCTATTATTGGTGAACCAGGTGAAGATATAACGGCAGCTTTAGCTAGTAGTGCTTCAGCAACTCCTGAAAAGGAAGAAGTAAAAACACCTTCTCCAGCTCCTGTTATTGAAGCGGTAAAAGTTGAAGCGAAAGCTGTTACAACTCCAGTAGAATCTGTACCGGTTTATACAGCTAATGCAGATGGCCGCTTATTTGTTTCTCCTTTAGCCAGAAAATTAGCAGAAGAAAGAGGTATTGATATCAACCAAGTTGCTGGAACAGGCGAGGGGGGACGTATCGTAAAAAGCGATGTAGATCATTTCAAACCATATACACCAGCTCATAGAAGTGGATTTATACCAGCAGCTCCAGGAGTTGAAGCATATACGACTGAGACTGTTTCTCAAATGCGTAAAACCATTGCAAGAAGGTTGGCTGAAAGTAAATTTACTGCGCCTCATTTCTATTTAACAATGGATATCGATATGGACAATGCAATTTCAGCTAGAACCCAATTGAATTCTGTTGGTGGTGCTAAAGTTTCTTTCAATGACATGGTGGTGAAAGCTGTTGCTTTATCATTAAAACAACATCCTGTTATTAATAGTTCATGGCTAGGTGATACAATTAGAAGAAATCAACATGTGCATATTGGTGTTGCTGTTGCTGTAGATGAAGGTCTATTGGTTCCTGTTGTTCGTTTTGCAGATACAAAAGGATTGAACCAAATCGGTGCCGAAGTGAAGGAATTCGCTCAAAAAGCAAAAGATAAAAAATTACAACCATCAGATTGGGAAGGAAACACATTCACAATTTCTAACTTAGGAATGTTTGGTATTCAATCTTTTACAGCGATTGTTAATACACCAGACAGTTGTATTTTAGCTGTCGGTGGAATTAAAGCAATCCCAGTTGTCAAAAATGATCAAGTTGTTCCAGGAAATGTTATGAATGTTACATTATCATGTGATCACAGAGTGGTTGATGGTGCATCAGGAGCAGCATTTTTAAATACATTCAAAGCATTTTTAGAAAATCCAGTTACGATGTTGGTAGGGTAAATTTTTTGAAATATAGTATTATAAATGCCTGGGATTTTATTCCGGGTATTTTTTTTGACAGGATTCGTCGTCGGCATCAAAAAAAAACGAATAATTTAAAACAAAATCAAGATTCAAATATCTCCATTAATTTTGCTGTTGAATTCGCCCAATTAAAATTTTCAAAAACTAATTTCTTTCCAGCTTCAGCAATTTTATAATAAAAAGCTTCATCACTTAATAGTTTTTGAATAGCTTCAATAAATTCTTCTTTGTCATTAGCTACAATAATTGATTCATTGTGTACTGCTTTTATTGCATTATTTGCTAATGGAGTAGTGACACAAGGAATTCCCATAGCCATCGCTTCTATCAATTTGTTTTGCATTCCAATCCCAATCATCATCGGCGCAACAAATATTTTACCTCTTGCGTAAGAAGTTCTAATATCATCAACCCAGCCAGTAATTTCGATATTTGAATTTGTTTTTACAGAACGAGTAATACTTGGGTGAGGATTAGATCCTGATATTAATAATGAATATTTTTTCTCATCCTTATTTAATTGGGGCAATATTTCATTGATAATAAAAAGTGATGCTTCAACATTTGGTGCATAATTCATATTTCCAATAAAAACAAGATCTTTATCTTTCGGTTTATAAATTTTTTCAAAAAACGAATGATCCACTCCATTTGGTATACATTTAATCGTGTCTTTTTTTTGATGCAAAATAAAATCTCGATCTTGCTCACTTATGATAACATGATTTTCGAAATAATCAAATATTTGACGTTCGTAAATGGACAATCTCTTAGCTTCTGAACGAAAGGCCCATTTAGTGAAAAATGAAGCTTTAGAAATCCTTCTTTCAACTCCTTTTGAAAAAGCATCCATGTAATCCAATGTTTTTGGGCAATTATGGTAGTTTTTTACAAATTCAGAAACTCGAACTAATTGACAATAAATATGATCAGGCTTTACTTCATTTAAAATCTTCTTAATTCTAGCATTGTTTTTACTTGAATAAAAGTATCCAATCTGAAAAGGTTTTTGCGTAAAAAGTTGAAAGAAGACGTTGAAAGCAATTGAAATTTTATTTAAGCGAAATATATAAATAGTTGTACAATATTTACGGAGCCTTTCTATAGAGTCTTTGTGAACAAATGAATCAGTAGTTGCAATCAATGTTATAGAATAGTCTTTTGAAAGTTCTGTAATTTGATGATACGCACGCAATTTATCCCCTTTCTCTAATGGAAATGGAAAACGAGAAAGTATAATTACCAATTTTTTACGATATGTGCTCGATGAATCCAATAAGTTTTTTTGTTACGTGTTCTATCTGATAATGTTTTGAAATAAATTCTTTTGCATTTTTACCTAAAAGTGAACGCTTTTCTTTTGATTCTGACAAAGAAACTGCAAAATTGACAAAATCTTCTTCATTCTTAGCAATAATAATATTTTTTTGATGTTCTGCATCAATTCCTTCAGCACCAATTTTAGTTGTTACTATTGGAATTCCTAAATTCATTCCTTCAATTATTTTAATCCTTACGCCTGATCCAGATTTTAAAGGAACAAGCATAACACCTTTATTTATCATGAAATCAGAAACATCCTCTACAAATCCAATCACTTCAATTCCATTAGATTCATCTGTAAGAAATTTATTAGACATGTTTGAACCTGCGAGATACAGTTTTGCGTCTGGTAATTGTTTTCTAATACTAGGGAATATTGAATTTACTAACCAATTTATCGCTTCAATGTTTGGTCCCCAATTCATGGAGCCAATATGAAAAAATGAGTTTGCTTCGTATTCATTTTGAATGTAGTTTGTTTCTATAGAAACAGGTATTGTAGCTAAAGATTTCGTGATACCTAATTCCTGAAAAATTTGTTTATCCTTTTTTGAAATACAGCAAATCCCATCTGCCTTATTTAAATATTTCACTTCAGCAATCTTAAGATCTTTTGCTAATTTTTTTAGGTATATCTTTTTAAAAATTGAATTTTGAATTTCGGATTGTCTTTCCCAAAGTAAAAATTCAACATTATGGCTTCGAATAATGATTTTAGCAGTGGAATATTTCCTAATCGTTGAAATATATCCAGCTAAATAAATACTTTCTAATATCACAACACTTGTATCTTCATTGTCTAAAAAGTTCTTTATTTCTAATTTTAAAAAATCATTTGTAAATCGATCAATATTATAAGATCCTTTTTTAAATAAATAGGAGAGAGCTTTTATCGTTTTTATTCGAGTATCAACTTCAATGTTTGTAGGACGAATTATAGAATATAACTCTTCAGGAAATGCGTCTTTTTCAAATGGATGTTTATGGGTAGAGATAGTGAAGTTTTTTATGTCATACCCAGCATTGATAAGGCATTTCAAAAATTGATTCATTGCAATACACCCTCCATCAACGAGTGGATAAATAGGTTTATTACTTATATATAGAATCTTCATTTTTTTCTCTTAATTCTATCTAAAAGTTTAACATAAGCCTCTTTGTTAAAAACTTTAGAATCATTCGCCGCCGCTCTCATTAATAATATTGCGACAGGTGTTAAAACTAGAGACGCGAACCACATACCAACAAAAGGACTTACCACGTTTTCCATTGCTAAACCTTCTCCAACACTTATTAAAACAAAGTATAACATGAACATTAATGCGGCTAACACAAGAGGAGCCCCGAAGCCACCTTTACGAATAATTGCACCTAATGGAGCTCCTATGAAGAACAAAACAATGATTGCATAAGTCAACGCAAATTTTCTATGAAAACCGATATAATACAGGCTCATATTATCATCTAACGCTGATAAAAAAGCATATTGACCATTCAGATTTTCATTTAAACGTCTAATATTTGGTGGTATATTGTTAAGAGCAGCTATTTTTTCTTGTTTAGTCAGAGAGTCTAAGTGGAAAACTGTTTTAATAGGAGTGATTTGACTAAGTCTTTTATTGGTTGTGTCAACCTTAAACTTGTTTGCTTGAAAAAAAGTTGATTCATTTTTCAAGGAACTTAGAAAATTAAAAATGACTTTGTCAGCTTCAATTTGAATAGAATCTAAGGCATCATTAATTTGAAACACATTCATCATCTCATGTTGATTTTTAAATAAATCTTGATCTGATCTACTTATTTGAAATCCAGAAACATCAATTTTATAAGTCGCGTTAGTAAATGAAGACCGACGTGAAGGATGTGTATTACTAATATTATTCAAAAGTTCTCCAGTTGAAGAGTAACTTGGACATTGAGGAGATAATTCATCTGTTACAAATCCGTCATGGAGTTCAAAAAAAATATGTTTTCCGTTCGCAGATTTATAAATTTTCCCTTCTTTAGCTCTGACTGTTTTTATTTGAGTTGGATCTGTGTTTACATGAATTAAAATTCCTTTGAAATTATTTTCACTTCCTTGATCAACTTTTATTGAATACCCATCGATTTTGTCACTGAATACTCCAGGGGTTATCAATGTAGATATTTTGGTGTTTTGAATGTCATAAATTAAAGAATGCCATTTTAAGGTGGCAACCGGAATTACATAATTAGAAAAGTAAAAAGTAGCCATTGCAATTACTAGCATAACTGCTGTCAGAGGTTTCATGATTTTATATAAAGATAATCCACTTGCTTTTAAAGCAGTTAACTCATTATTTTCTGCCAAATTACCGTAGGTCATGATGGAAGAAAGTAATATTGCTAATGGAAGAGCTAAAGGAATTAAATCTGCAGAAACATAAAAAAGCAATTCCAAAATAATTTTGATCGAAATCCCTTTTCCCATTAAATCATCTATGTATTTCCAAAAAAATTGCATGATCAAAATGAACATGGAAATACAGAAAGTAACCACAAATGGTCCAATAAAAGAACGAATACCAAATACGTAGAGACGTTTCAAAGAAATCTATTTTATTGAATAAACGAAAGAATGTAAAAATTAGTATAAATCGAATTAAGCTCCTAAAACTCTTTTCAATTCACCAATTTGTTGTTCCCAAAGACGTTTAGCTTCATCTAAATCATCTTCTTCAGCAAAATCAGTAACAAATAAGATAACAACCTTAGTCATTGGATCAACTTCGAATCTAATTTCACAAAAATAATCTGCACCATCCTCTTCATCGGAAATCCATTGCCATTTAATTTTATCAGTAGGTCTTTTTGTTAATAAACGAGCTTTCTCATTACTTCCATCCCAAACAAATGTAAAAACGTCATCTTTAATATTAACATCATCGGCGAACCACTCAGATAAACCTGCAGGAGTAAAAATCATATTTTCTAAAACTTTCCCTGAAGTTTTTAATAAAAATTCTAATTCAAATTTAATTTTTTCTGTCATGATTTTGTTAATATATAGCTTCTATCTATTTTAATTTTTTTCCAAGATACGAAAATCTATTCAATCGATGAGGATTGATGGGGTGAAAATGAGAAGGTAATATGTGAATAATGTAAGATTTATACGTGTATTTGATAGTTAAACATTGATATATAATAGATTAACTAAATATTAGACGATTTCTTTTTTGTTAATAACTTATGCAGATTATTTTTTAATTTAATTCATTAATGATTCCATTTCAAGGTTCGATCTTAATAATTTATAATAACAACTTTATTTTTTCACATTTTTTCTCTTGACGATAACTGATTATTAAGTATCTACCTAAAATGCTTTTTTGTTTTTAAATTTAATTACTCACATTCTTTGCAGTAAAAGAAAATTCTATTATATTTGCACCCTCAAAACCATGGCGAGGTAGCTCAGTTGGTTAGAGCGCAGGATTCATAACCCTGAGGTCGAGAGTTCAAATCTCTCTCTCGCTACAAAGAAAAGCTCAGTTTTAGGACTGGGCTTTTTTTTTGACAATTTTTCTATCATATATTTATGTTTTTTCTACTTTTGTTTTCAAATGCGAAAAATTAAAATTCCACAAATACATTTAATCTTGCTTCACATGTCTGCTCTCTTATTTGGTGGGACAGCTTTATTTTCAAAAATCCTTCCTTTTTCGGCGAACGATATCATTTTATCGAGAAGTCTTTTTTCGAGTATTATTTTAGGTTTCTTTTTACTTATTATTTCCTCTTCAAAACTGAAGATATTATCATTAAAAGATGGTGCTTTTATCATTTTATCGGGTTTATTTTTCGGAATACATTTGTTTACTTATTTTTATGCAATTCAAGTTTCTTCAATAGGAATAGGGGTGATTTCTTTATTTACTTTTCCTATGATAACAACTCTTTTAGAACCTGTTATTTTAAAAAAATCTCCGAAATTAAAAGATATACTTTTAGGATTGATGGTTTTATTGGGTGTTTTCTTTATTGTGTCAGATTCAACAATTGCTTCAAATTCGCTCTATGGCGTTGGGTTAGGTATTCTTTCTGCTTTCACTTATTCATTGAGAAATTTAATTCAAAAATATCGTTTAATTAATTATTCTCCGTTATCAATGCTTTTTTATCAAATGGTGATCACTCTGTTTTTAATGATGCCTTTTTCAACCTTAAACTATTCAGAAATAAGTAATAATGATCTAACCTTGTTACTTATTTTAAGCATTGTTTTTACTATTGTTCCACACCTTGCTGTTATTGAAAGTTTAAAGAAATTCGATGCGAGAGCTGTAAGTATAATTTTGACTTTACAAGTTTTTTACGCAATTGTTTTTGCCTATTTAGTATTCAAAGAAGAAATTAAAACATCTATAGTTTTCGGAGCATCGATCATTCTTTTTGTTGTAATTTATGAGTCTTTAAGAATTCGATTTAAATTGAAAAACACAAATAAATAAAGGCTTAAAGGAGAGTTTAGAATAAGAATTTATTTGTATAAATTTTACTTCAAGAAAAAACTTTTAAATTTGGTAACAAATCGAATGATAAAACCGTTTATATAAAATATATTATAACGAAAGAATGAAAAAAAATACCTTCCTACTTTTTTTTATTTTGTCTTTTTTAACGAATAAGACATTTGCATGTAATTGTAATCCTGGAGGAACAATTGAAGCAAATGTTATAGCAAATAACGCAATTTTAAGAGTTAGAATTTTATCGATTTCTTATTCTAATAAATTAGATACTTTAAACGTTGTAAACGAAGGTGATCCTAAAAATACTTTTTCGAAATACTGGAATTTTTACGTTAAAATTTATACGGCGATAGTTGAAGATACTTATAAGGGTAAAATGAGTTCAGATACAATTCGAATTGTTACTGGTATGAATGGGGCAACTTGCGGTTTGATTATGCAAGTTGGAGATATATTTTTACTTTATGGTACTATTAAAGACTATCAAGGTTTTTCAAGCGTTCAGAGAAAAGCAACAGATGGAAAATTATTGTTCGCCAACAATTGTTCAAGGTCTATGAAGTTTTTTGAAGGGGTGGACGAACCGGAAGTGTTTTTGGAGTTAAAAGCTGTTCAAGAAATAATTGAAAAAATGTCTTATCGTGAATAGTTATTGAATCATTTTTTTAAATAAAAAATTAATTTATGATTTTAAAAATAGATAATTCTCTTTCTTTAGAACTTCTTGAAGATAGGCACGCTGAACTCATTTTTAACTTAGTTAATTTAAACAGAGTCCATTTGAGAGAATGGCTTCCTTGGGTTATTAAAATGGAAACGATTGAACATTTTAAAGAGTTTATCATTGGCTATCAAGTTAGGTATGTTAATAATTTTGACATCTCTTTTGTAATTATTTACGACGGTGAATTAGTAGGGAGAATAGGAATATATGATATTGATAACACAAATAAAATTGCCTCAATTGGCTATTGGTTAGGTGAGAAATTTACGGGTAAAGGTATAATTAGTCGTTCTTGTATCACTATTTTGAATTATTGTTTTTATACTTTAAATATGAATCGGATCGAAATAAAATGTGCAACAATGAATTTTAAAAGTCAAGCTATTCCTTTAAAATTAAATTTTATTAATGAAGGGATTATAAGAGAGGGTGAATTTATTCATAATCATTTTATTGATTTATATTGTTTTTCAATTTTAAAAAAGGAATGGGATAAAAAGTCTAAAATCATTTGTTAAAAAAAGATTAGAAATTATAATTTTATTAAATTTAATTTTTATATTTAAAAAAGTTAAATTTAATTTAAAAAATCCATGTACTAATTATTAATTTTAATGGACTACTGCGAATATCTTAAAGCACTAAAAATGACTGAGGAAGGTGAGTTTAAAATTGACCTCATGAATAGCTATGCTTGGGAAATATGCAGGGTTCAAACTCAAGATGCTTTTGACATATCAATAATAGCAAATCAAAAAGCGAAAGAAATTAATTACCAAAAAGGTATTGCTGAAAGTTGCCGTTCTATAGGGAATTGTTATTTATTATTTGGAGATTATAAAACTAGTATCATTGAACTTGAAATAGCATTAACTATTTTTAGAGAAATTTCAGATAAAAACGGAGAAGCTGAAAGTTTAAATTTATACGGAATTGTTTATTCATTAATGGGGAATTGTGAATTGGCAATTTCAACTTTTGAGATTTCTCTATCTATTATGAAAGATATTGATAATCAGGAGGGAGTTATGAAAGCAATGAATAGCATTGGTGATAGTTTAATGCGATTATTTAGATTTAAAGAAGCTCAGAAAGTTTTTAACGAAGCGATTAAAATCAAACATTCAAATGAAATATATAAAGGTATAATTCAATACAATATTTCTGAAGTCCATTATAATTTAAATGAATTTGAAGAAGCAGAAAAAAGTTTAAAAATCTGTTTGAAAATTGGAAAAGCGCTTGATTTTGATTTAATGTTCGTTTATAGCTCTTGGCTTCAAGGAAGAATTGAATTGAAGAAAATGAATTATGATAAAGCAATTAAACTTTTGAAATATGCTTTAAAAATATCGATTAAAATCAATTCAAAAGACAGAACTTTTAATATTTTAGAGGATTTAGGAAAGCTTTATGAAATTAAGGGGGATTTGAAATTAGCTCTAAAATATTATAAAGATTATTTAAAAATAAAAGAAGAAGTAATTAATGAAGAAAGTGCTAAAATAATTAAAACAATTGAACATAAAAATGAGGTAATTGTCCTTAAAAAAGAAAAAGAAATAGAACAAAATAAAAACAACGAACTTCAAAAAGCATATTCTGAAATCGAGTTTCAAAGAAATGAAATTGAAGCCAAAAGCAAGGAGATAACTGATAGTATACGTTATGCTAAAAGAATTCAAGAGGCAATACTTCCTTCTGATGCTTATATAAAGAAAATATTACCTGAAAGCTTTGTTATTTACCAACCAAAGGATATTTTAAGCGGAGATTTTTACTGGATTTCAAATGTCGTGAACGATAAAAATGAAGACTTAATTGTTGTTGCTGTTGCTGATTGTACAGGTCATGGAGTTCCAGGTGCATTATTGAGTATTGTTGGTAATAATTACTTAAGATTATGTGAAGTTGAAACGACTGTTAATTCTCCGTCTGAAGCTTTAAATTTTTTGAATAGAGGTGTAAATGATACGCTACGACAGCAATTAGATGAAAGCACCATCAAGGATGGAATGGATATATCGTTTATTTCTATAAATAAAGACGATTTAAAGGTGTATTTTTCGGGAGCTAAAACCTCATTTTATATTGTAAGAGATAAAAATATAATTGAAACAAAAGGAGATAAGCATCCAGTTGGTTCTTTTTTGGGAGAGGAATTAAAACCGTTTACCAACCATGAATTAGATCTTAAAACTGGAGATCAATTATATTTATTTACTGATGGTTTCGCTGATCAATTTGGAGGTCCTTTGGGAAAAAAATTCAAATACCAGTCTTTTAAAAAATTATTAATATCTGTTTCTGATTTATCAATGAAAAAACAAAAAGAAGAGATTTTAAAAACGTTTAAAAAATGGAAAGGTCATCTTGAACAAGTTGATGATGTTTGTGTTTTTAGTGTCAAAATTTGAAAATTAAAATCAATAATTTTAATTTGGCACTAACTTTGAAAGGTGCTGAGGAAAAAATAAAATGAAAATAAAACTGCTTACAATTTTTAGCTTGTCGTTAATTCTTATTACCTCATGTCATTCGCAAGTAAATATGGCTGAGTCAGAAAAAAAGCCACTAGAAACTAAAAATCAAAATCCTGAAATTCAAAAATTTATACTTGATAACCCTGATGACGGGGAACCAAGCGTCTCTAAAGGAGTTGTTTCAAACGGAACATTGTTGAATGGTAAATTACTTCCATATTCAGGATCAAATTTTCAGTATTTTGCCGATGTAAGCTTTTTAAAAGGAAGGGCGTTTGTACATTCATCAGTCAAAAAAATTGTGGTTGATAGTTATAAAATTCTAGAAACGAAATCATCAAATCATCGTTTTTATTTAATGGAATCATCAAATAAATGTGGAGGGAAATTAGACCCCCATAAAACACATCAAAATGGAACAAGTATTGATTTTATGATGCCGCTTTTAAAAAACAATCAAGAATATATAGGTCTTGACACTATAGGTATTACACATTACTTGTTAAATTTTGATGATAGAGGAAGATATTCTGAAGATACCTTAGTAAAAATAAATTTTGATTTAGTGGCTCTACATTTATTAGAACTGAATAAAGTTGCGAAAAAAAACGGAATGAAAATAGGGAAAGTTATTATTAAGTTAGAATTAAAAGATGAATTGTTTGCTTCAATTTACGGAAAGGAATTATTATCAAATGGGATCTACTTTGCACAAAAACTAACTCCTTTAATAAATGGAGTGCATGACGAACATTATCACGTTGATTTCGAATTTATAAAATAGACTTAACGATACAAGACTTAAAGATTTAAAGAAGACTGGAAGATTCGATACTAAAAAATGAAAAACTTAAATAATTTGAGATTTTGTTTTTTTCAGAAACCTATTCTATCTTAAAGCGAAGCTATCTTGAATCTTGCCGTCTTGAATCTTATTTTACTTTTTTAAAAAAATATTTACTATTTTTACAGTCTATTTTAAAAATACAATATGTCCCATTCAATAAAACCAGGAGTTGCTACAGGTGACATGGTTCAAGAAATATTTAGATATGCAAAAGAAAAAGGTTTTGCATTACCAGCTGTAAATGTTACAGGATCTAGTACAGTTAATTCTGTTATGGAGACAGCAGCGAAATTAAATTCTCCAGTAATTATTCAGTTTTCTAATGGAGGATGTTTGTTCAATGCTGGAAAAGGATTGTCAAACGAGAATGAAAAAGCAGCAATTTTAGGAGGAATAGCAGGTGCGAAACATGTTCATGAATTGGCTGAAGCATACGGAGTAGCAGTTATTTTACATACGGATCATTGTGCGAAAAAATTATTACCATGGATAGATGGATTATTGGATGCAAGTGAAGAATTTTACAAGCAAACAGGTAAGCCATTATATTCTTCACACATGATTGATCTTTCAGAAGAGCCAATCGAAGAAAACATTGAAATCTGTAAAAAGTATTTAGCAAGAATGTCTAAAATCGGAATGACGTTAGAAATTGAGTTAGGTATTACTGGTGGAGAAGAAGACGGAGTTGATAACTCAGATGTAGATAGCTCTAAATTATATACACAACCAGAAGAAGTTTCTTATGCGTATGAAGAATTAATGAAGGTAAGTAATAGATTTACCATTGCAGCTTCTTTCGGAAATGTTCACGGTGTTTATAAACCAGGTAATGTTAAGTTGACGCCAGTTATTTTAAAAAATTCTCAAGAATACGTTCAGAAAAAATTTAATACTGCCTCTAATCCAGTTGATTTTGTTTTTCATGGGGGATCTGGTTCTACGGTTGAAGAAATTAGAGAATCAATCGGATACGGAGTTATTAAAATGAATTTAGATACAGATCTACAATTTGCATTTACTGAAGGTGTTAGAGATTATATTGTTAACAATGTAGAATATTTAAAAACTCAAATTGGGAATCCTGACGGAGATGACCAACCAAATAAAAAATATTACGATCCACGTAAATGGCTTCGCGAAGGAGAATTAACATTCGTGAAAAGATTAACACAAGCTTTTGAAGATTTAAATAATGTAAACACTTTATAATAATGATGAATGTTTGATTTTGGATGTTTAATTATCAAGCATCAAAAAAAATCAAACATTAAACATTAAAAATTAAACATTAAAGAATGAGTTGGTTTAATAGAAAAAAAGAAGGGATAACAACTGCGACTGCAGACAAAAAAGAAACCCCAGAAGGTCTTTGGCAAAAATGTTCAAATTGTAAAACATTATTTACAATTGAAGATATTTCTAAAAACAGTTGGGTTTGTGACCGTTGTTCTCATCACGAAAGAATAGGATCGGAACAATATTTTCAGTTAATTTTTGATGGTGGCGAATACAAAGAATTGGATGCTAAGTTAACTTCTGGTGATCCTTTAGAATTTGAAGACACTAAGAAATATGTTGATAGAGTTGCTGCGACACAAAAAAGTTCAGGTTTAACTGATGCTATTAGAACAGCAATTGGCAAAGTTGATGGAGAGAATTTTGTTATAGCAGCGATGGATTTCTCATTTATTGGTGGATCTTTAGGTTCTGTAATGGGAGAGAAGATCGCTCGTGCAATTGATAAAGCAATTAAATCAAAATGCCCATTTATGATTATTTCAAAGTCGGGTGGAGCAAGAATGATGGAAGCAGGTTTTTCTTTAATGCAAATGGCGAAAGTTTCTGGTAAACTTGGTCAATTAGCTGAAGCTAAACTTCCTTATATCTCTTTTTTAACGGATCCAACAACAGGTGGTGTAACTGCATCTTTTGCAATGTTAGGTGATATCAATATTGCTGAACCTAATGCATTAATCGCGTTTGCAGGACCAAGAGTTGTTCGTGAAACAATTGGAAGAGATTTACCAGATGGTTTCCAAACATCAGAATTTGTTTTAGAACACGGTTTTTTAGATTATATCGTTGATAGAACAGAATTGAAAAAAACATTAGGATTGTCATTGAAATTTTTTAGAAATTAATATAGAATAAAGATATTAAAATTCAAGATTTTAAGACAGGTTACTTAGTCTTAAAGTCTTGAATCTTTTTTCTTGAATCAAAAATTGAGAAGATAGTAGCAGATTAAAAATAATTACCTATCTTTGCACCGTCGAATAGTCGACGTACATAATAATCATTAAATAATATTGGCATGTATATCAATACAGAAATTAAAAAAGAGATCTTCGCTAAACACGGAGGGACAGAAACGAACACAGGTTCTACAGAGGCTCAAATTGCTTTGTTTACATTCAGAATTAGTAATTTAACTGAACACTTGAAAAAAAATCGTAAAGATTTCGTTACTCAACGTTCACTTCAATTATTAGTTGGTAAACGTAGAAGTTTCCTTGATTACTTAAAAAGAAATGATATCGCAAGATACCGTGCAATTGTTAAGGAACTTGGTTTACGTCGTTAATATTTTGTAAATATTGAAATTGGAGGGCAGTCGAAATTATTCGGTTGCCCTCTTATATTTTTTACCGACCATTCAGGTCATACATTTGAAACAGAGAAAATATGAAATTAGGAATTAAACAATCGATTGTTACAGGCGGAAAAGAAATTTCTGTTGAAACAGGAAAATTGGCAAAACAAGCAGATGGTGCTGTTGTCGTAAGAATGGGTGACACCATGTTATTAGCAACTGTAGTTTCATCTCAAGATGCAAAAGAAGGAGTTGATTTCCTTCCTTTAACAGTAGATTACAGAGAGAGATTCTCTGCAGCAGGAAAAATCCCTGGAGGATTTCTTCGTCGCGAGGCTCGTCCTTCTGATGGTGAAGTTTTAGTAATGCGTTTAGTTGATAGAGCATTACGTCCATTGTTTCCAGATGATTATCACGCGGAAGTACAAGTAATGATTCAATTACTTTCTTACGATGGCATCAATAATCCAGATGTTTTAACTGGTTTTGCAGCATCATGTGCTATAGCGGTTTCAGATATTCCTTTTAACGGACCAATGTCTGAAGTACGTGTTGGTCGTGTTGATGGACAATTTATTTTAAACCCAACTATGGAAGAAATGAAATCTTCTGACATGGATGTGGTAATTGCAGGTACAGCGAAAGATGTAAACATGCTAGAAGGTGAAATGAAAGAAATTTCTGAAGCTGAAATGGTAGAAGCAATTAAATTAGCACACGAAGAAATTAAAAAACAATGTCAATTCCAAATTGATTTTGCTGCTCAAATCCCAACGTCTTCTCCTAAAAGAGTTTATTGTCATGAAATTCACGATGAAGAATTGAGAACAAGAGTGAATGAATTCTCTATGGAGAAATGTAAAGCTGTTGCTCGTCAAGGTTTAGCTTCTAAAGTAACTAGAACAGAATTATTCAACGCAGTGAAAACTGAATTGAAAGCTACTTTCTCAGAAGAAGAATTAAAAGAAAAAGGTGGATTAATTTCTGACTACTTCTCTAACGCTAAGAAAAAAGCTGTTCGTCATGTAATGTTACACGAGAAAATTCGTTTAGATGGTCGTGCTTTTGATCAAATTCGTCCAATCTGGGCTGAGGTTGATTATTTACCAATGGTTCACGGTTCAGCTGTGTTCACTAGAGGTGAAACTCAATCATTAACAACATTAACTTTAGGTGGTAAACAAGATGAACAATTATTAGACGGTGCAACTTTTAGAGGTACTGAAAAATTCATGTTACATTATAATTTCCCTCCATTCTCAACTGGTGAAGCTCGTCCTTTAAGAGGAACTTCAAGAAGAGAAGTTGGTCACGGAAATTTAGCGTTAAGAGCGTTGAAACAAATGTTACCAGATAACAATCCTTACACAATCCGTATCGTTTCTGATATTCTTGAATCGAATGGTTCGTCTTCAATGGCAACTGTTTGTGCTGGAACTTTAGCATTAATGGATGGTGGTGTTCAAATCAAAGCTCCAGTTTCTGGAATTGCGATGGGATTAGTAACTGATGAAACAGGTGCTTTCTGTGTATTGTCTGATATTTTAGGAGATGAAGATCATTTAGGTGATATGGATTTCAAAGTAACAGGTACTGCAAAAGGAATCACTGCTTGTCAAATGGATATTAAAGTGGATGGTTTATCTTACGAAGTTTTAACGCAAGCGTTGAATCAAGCTCGTGCTGGTAGATTACATATCTTAGATAAAATCGTTGAAACAATAGCTGAACCAAGAGCTGAATTGAAACCACAAACTCCAAGAATTGAGATGTTAGTAGTTCCAAATGAAATGATTGGAGCAATTATCGGACCTGGAGGAAAAATTATCCAAGGTATTCAAAAAGAAACTGGTGCTACTATTTCTATTGAAGAATTAGAAACTGGTGAAGGTAAAGTTCTTGTAATGTCTAACGACGGAGCAAGTATGAAAGCTGCATTAGATAGAATTAAACAAATCGCTTTCCCTCCAATGGTTGAAGAAGGTGCTGAGTACGAAGGAAAAATTAAATCGATTCAAGCTTATGGTTGTTTCGTTGAGATTTTACCTGGAACTGATGGCTTAATTCATATTTCTGAATTCGCTTGGGAGAAATTAGAAAAACTAGATGGTGTTTGTAAAGAAGGTGATGTAGTTCGATTCAAAGTTGTTGGTAAAGATATCAAAACTAAAAAATGGAAACTGTCTCGTCGTGTTTTACTACCGAAACCAGAAAGAAAAGAAGAAGTACAAGCTTAAGAATTTATAAAGTCATTTTTCATCGTTGAACTTCAAAATTTAAATCCTCATTTACATTTGTAAACTGCGGATTTAAATTTCTTGTTCGCCTAGACAAATAAATTTATAAAAATCTTAATAATAGATAAATTAGTATCAATACAAATAAAACATAGATTATGTCAAGTAAAAGAATCCTTAAGAGAAATCTAAATAACATGGTTATCGAAATCGTTGAAGAGTGTTTCACTGTTCAAATGTTTGATGAAACTAAAGCTGTATCTTCGGATAAATTAATCGAAGAAACTGCTGCTTTTCAAGATGCAATCTTAGCTGAAATTCACAAAGCAAAAACGAAAAAAGATTTCGCTCCAATTGCTTCTAAAATTGAAGAATCAGCATTAGAATTCATCACAAAATTGAATTCTTTAAATTAATATTTGTTTATTCTCGAATTCGTTTGAGTATGAATACATCAAAATGCAAAAGCGGATATCTTATATCCGCTTTTTTATTTTAACTCTTATGTGTCAAAACAAAACTCAGTGAAACTCTGTCTTTAAACATTGTGACACTCTGTGGTTAAACTTTTTTATACCTTTTTTAAATAATGAAAATCGTAATTTCTCCTGCAAAGTCAATAGACTATAAAAAAATAGAAAACTCTAATTTATCGAGTATTCCATTGTTCCTAAAGGATACAGAAAGTTTAGTAATAAAATTGAAAAAGTTTTCTTCTAAGAAAATAGGGGAGATGATGCATTTGTCAACTGATTTGTCCGATTTAAATTA
>CANJKA010000011.1 GCA_947474675.1 Flavobacteriales bacterium | reverse complement strand
CCTTCTTGTTGACCAGACCTCGTCAAAAAAGGGCGGTTTATATTGAATCCATTGACATATACTAAATTCTCGTCATAACTTCCTCCGCGAACATTATAATTAGAGGTTAATTCATTATTTGAAGTAGCAACTTGTGTGAGGACTAATAATTTTTCAGCACTCAAATTTGATTTTTGAAGATCGACTGTTGAAATTTTATCTACCTCAAAAGGATTAATTACTGCTCCAACAACAACTTGAGTTCCTAAGTCTGTATAATTGAATGAAATATCTTTTGCGTGATTCTCAATTTCTGTTGTTACAACATGTGAAATAGTTTCTTTTAAATTGTTCTCTTCAATTTCAGCTACAATTAAAATTGTTTCTCCATTTTGAACATGTAATTCGTAAAAGCCTAATGTATCTGTAAAGACTTGTTGTTCTTTTGATTTTAAGCATGAAATAGAGACTCCATAGATCGGTTCCCCTTCTTTATTTATGCATCGCCCGACTAATTTTACATCTTGCCCAAAAGAAAATGAAATTAAAAAAAACGATAAAATTAAAATAAGAAAACGCATAGATACAAATGTAGTTTTACTAACGAGAATTATGACAAAATATTGTTGTTTTTTATAACGAATTGGAATTTAAGGGTTAATTTAAAACAATTAAATCATTTCCAAAAGGTTCAATAGAATTATATATATATTCTAAATGCTTAGTAACTTGACCGTCAGAGCAAAGAGAAAAGAAATTCATTGATCTTTCTTGCATTCCTCCATTGGGAAATAATCGATTTTTGATTTGTTCTATTTGATTCAAAATTTGCTCATGTTTCCCTTTTTCTGTTTTAATCAATTTTTGCTTAATTGAAAGTATTTGTTTTTCAATTCGAATTATTTCTGAGGATGCAAAAGAATGTAAGTTTGGATCAATTTGTATTATTTGTTTCGATAGAGTTGAAGAAAAATCAGCGAAAGAACTGTCAAGATTCGTAAAATTTAACTCTTCACTTGAATTGGTAAGAACATATTGTTTTTTTAATTCATCAATATCTTTAAAAATACTTTCAACTGTTAAACCAATTGTATTCATTTTTTTTAATGAACTACCATCAATTTGTAAAATTGAATTCCTAACTTGAATCAAAGGAAAGACACAATCTATTTCATTAAAAACTCCCTTTAATTGAATCCAATAAGCCATTTCACCACCACCTCCTAAATAACAAAGATTCGGTAAAATTGTTTCTTGATAAAGTGGTCGCAAAACTACATTTGGAGAAAAAGAAGAAGGATCATTTTTTAAATTTAAGAGAAGCTCTTCCTGTGAAACAATTCCTTTACCTTCAATGAAATATCCGTCCGAATGAGGCTGAATTCGCTCTCTTGAATTAACTCCTAAATAAAATAAGTTGTATTCTCTTGGTGTGATTTGAAGTTTAATATTCTCATTTTTCAGTTTTTCGCTTGACCTATTTACGGCATTGAATGAAAATTGGCTTTTTAATTCTTTCTCCATTGTTGGAGCAAATTCCCTTTTTAATTCTAAATCATCTCCATCAACAATTACAAGACCAAATGATTTAAAGAGTGTATTAACCAAACTAAAAGTTGCTCTACCTAAATTCTTTCCTTGAAAAGATTTCAGAAGATCAATAACTTCGGATTCAGGATGATTAAGGAAAAATGTTTTAAAATCATCGATTATTGGGTCTAAAGAATCTATTTCAAATCTTCCAACTGCCCCTTTTTGCTCAGTTTCCCATTTTAATGTTTTATTAAATAGAAAAACAGATTGGATTTCTTCAAAGTCATGATCTTCGGAAGCCATCCAAAAAACTGGAATAAATTTATTTTCTGGATATATTTTATTTAGGTCTTCTGTTAGACGAATTACGTGCAGTATTTTATATATAAAATAAATAGGGCCTGTGAACAACGAAAGTTGATGTCCTGTCGTAATTGTAAAAGTATTTTCTTGCTGAAGTGAGTTAATGTTTTCAATAACTTTATTTTCTGTTGAAACAGATTTATAAGCAACTTTTAATGAATTGACAAGAGTATTTCTTTTTTCTGTTGTGAATTGAGTTGATTTACTTTTAATTTGATTTGCAAATGCTTCTTTAGAGAAAGGTTGATTTATATATTCTAAAAGAGAATCTTGTTTGTATGAAATTCTATTACTGATTTCAGTAAATAATCGAGTAGATTCTCTATTAAAAGTTGATTTTTCCATAAAACAAAAATAATGATTAATGCTGAATTATATGGAAGTATTCTCTTTTTTTAAAATAATGATTGATTAATATCAGTTAAGTTCATCTTTCATATTTAAGTCTTTCATTTTTTAGTCCTTTTTATTATCTTTGGAAAAAAATATAATATGGAAGCGATAATAAACACAAACAAAGGGGTAATGAAAGTTTCTTTTTACGAAACTGATGCTCCAAATACAGTTGCTAATTTTGTGAAATTGGCGAAAAAAGGATATTATGATGGTTTAAAATGGCACCGTGTTATTCCTAATTTTGTAATCCAAGGTGGATGTCCAAATTCTCGAGATGGTGAAAAAGGAATGGCAGGAACTGGTGGACCAGGATGGCAAATTGATTGTGAAACAAAAGGTGACAACCAATATCACGATAGAGGAGTTTTATCTATGGCACATGCAGGTAAAAACACTGGAGGATCTCAATTTTTTGTAGTTCATTCACGTTCAAACACTTCACATTTAGATGGTGTACACACTTGTTTTGGTAAACTGACAGAAGGGGAAGATGTTCTTGATTCTATTAGAGAAAATGATTCAATTGATTCAATTCAAATTATTGATTAATTTCAATTTATAATTCAAAAAAAAATGCTGACTTATTAAATAAGTCAGCATTTTTTTTTGAATTATCGTTTACCAATTGTAAAGTTTCGTATTTGTAATTATCGAAGAATTTTCATAAAAGTCAATTCTACAAGATCCAGGAGTACCTTGGAAAACAATTTTCATATCATTGTTTCCTGGAGTAGCTGTTTCAAAAGTTTGTTGACCATTTTCATAATTTCCAGCTTTCCATCCTTTTTCGTATGTAAAAGCCCATCTAGGGATAGGAATTGTTAAATCTGGGTTTTGGTTTGAAGTGTTAACAATGACAATTTTCATCGTTGTTTTTTTACTTAAATTAGCTTCAACACTATAGCTTTCACCTTTAACTAGATCACCACTCATTGACAATAAATTCTCCCCATAGTTAGTTGAAACAGGGTAAGAAACTATTCCTTTTTTAGTACATGAACCAATTATCAGTAAAATTGATAGTACACTTAAAGTTTTTAAAATTATTTTTTTCATAGAATTATTGTATAATAGTATTAATACTTTTATTTCTATTCAAATTTACAAAAAAAAATGGGTTTTCAAATTTGAAAACCCATTTAATATAAATTGAATTAAGAATAATCCTATCCTTTATTCATTTTTTCTTTCAATGCAACTAAAGCATCTAAATCTCCTAATGTAGATTTCTCTGCATTTTGGTTATTAGATTTAGCAACTTGAGATGATTGTGAAGCACCTGCTTCTTTACCACCTTTTTTACCTGCTGCTTTTTCTTTAGCTGGTGCTGGAGTAGATGCTGATGGTTTATCATCACCTTCTTCGAAAATACGAGTATGAGAAACAACTATTTTCTTAGACTCTTTATTAAATTCAATTACTTTGAAATCTAAAGTTTCTTCGATTTTAGCATTTGTTCCATCTTCTTTACGTAAATGTTTAGCAGGACAAATTCCTTCAACACCGTAAGGTAAAGTTACAATACCTGATTTATCTTTGTTTTCAATGATCGTTCCTTGGTGGATAGATCCTTCTCCAAAAATAGTTTCAAATACATCCCATGGATTTTCTTCCAATTGTTTGTGTCCTAAAGAAATACGACGATTTTCTCTATCTATTTCTAAAACAACAACATTCATTTCATCACCCACCTTACAGAATTCTGAAGGATGTTTGATTTTTTTCTGCCATGATAAATCTGAAATATGGATCAATCCATCAACACCTTCTTCTAATTCAACAAAAACACCGAAATTAGTGAAGTTACGAACTTTAGCAGTATGTTTAGATTGAACTGTATATTTAGCTTCTACATTTTCCCATGGATCAGGCATTAATTGTTTAATACCTAAAGACATTTTACGATCTTCTCTGTCTAAAGTTAAGATTACAGCTTTAACTGTATCTCCAACTGACATGAAATCTTGTGCAGAACGTAAGTGTTGTGACCAGCTCATTTCTGAAACGTGGATTAAACCTTCTACTCCTGGAGCGATTTCAACAAAAGCACCATAGTCAGCCATAACAACAACTTTTCCTTCTAATGTATCACCAATGTTCAACGCCATATCTAACGCATCCCATGGATGTGGTTGTAATTGTTTTAAACCAAGAGCGATACGTTTTTTATCGTCATCGAAGTCTAAGATTACTACATTTAATTTTTGATCTAATTCAAGAATCTCATCTGGGTGATTAACACGTCCCCAAGAAAGATCAGTAATATGGATAAGTCCATCAACACCACCTAAGTCGATGAATACACCGTAAGAAGTAATGTTTTTAACTGTACCTTCTAATACTTGTCCTTTTTCAAGTCCTGAGATAATTAATTTTTTCTGCTCTTCTAATTCAGCTTCAATAAGAGCTTTATGAGAAACAACAACATTTCTAAATTCTTGGTTGATTTTAACAACTTTGAATTCCATGTTTTTACCAACGTAAACGTCATAATCACGAATTGGTTTAACATCGATTTGAGATCCTGGCAAGAATGCTTCAATACCAAATACATCAACGATTAAACCACCTTTAGTACGACATTTAACGAAACCAGTAATGATTTCACCTGTGCGTAATACATCATTAACATGAATCCATGCTTTGTGCATACGTGCAGTTTTGTGAGAAATAACCAATTGACCAAAACGATCTTCTTGACATTCTACAAATACGTCAACTTTGTCTCCAACAGCTAAGTTTGGATTGTAACGAAATTCTCCGTTTTGAATTACTCCTTCAGATTTGAAGCCAATATTGACAACAACTTCTCTTTTTGTAATTGCGATAACAGTTCCCTCAATAACTTCTTTCTCGTTGATTGAAGTTAATGTGTTCGTGTAAACGTCTGATAACTCAGAACGTTGTGCTAATGTGTAACCGTCTAATGATAATGCGTCCCAATCGAAATCTGCACTTCCTTGACCTGTAATTTTGTTTTCTGCCATCTTGGCTTTTTAAATTGTATTTCGAGCAACTTTATAAAGCCCGAAAGTCATTAATAATTAACTGTTTTAAATAAAGTTCACAGCTTTTCTATAAAATAGAGTGCAAAGGTAGTGAATAATTATTTTGAATTAACAAATAGTGGTAATATTTTAAACAAAAAAAAGGTGCTAATTAATTTAGCACCCTCTTATGATTGAATTTCATTCTAATTATTTTTCACAGCTTCATATCTTTTTTTATATTCTGCGTATTTTTCCATGTTTCCAAGATATTTATTTACTTGGTACAATGCCATTAAAACTTCTTTGTCATTCGGTTTTAAAATAATGTATTTATCAAGTGGAATTAAAGATCTAATATAAGTTTCTTTAATTTTTTGATCTAAAACTTTATACTTTGGATCTTTGATGTTTATTTTATCTAATTCAACTCCAAGATCAATAGATGTATTAATTAAATGAACACCAAGTTGTTTTAAGCCTTCTTCAAAATTTGGATCAATCTCAATACATTTTTGAAATGCTTCTTCAGCTTTTTCTGGTTTTTTTAATTCAGTATAAACTAATCCTATTTGCATTTGCAAAAATTTATTTTTAGGATCACTTGCTATAGCTTGCGTCAATACAGATTCAGCACCAACAACATCTTTTGCATCCAAACATATATTTACAGATTCTAATAATAAATTCTTATCAGTAGGGAATTTTAATCTTCCTTCATCAACAACTCTTTTAGCTTCGCTAGGTTTTAACGCATTTCTATATGATTCAGATGCATAGACATAATAGGTTGCACCTTTGTAACCTATTTTCCCTAAGTATTCGAATTTTTCAGCTGCTTTTTGGTATTCTTTTGCATTTTTATATGAAAGAGCACTGTTGTAAATAGAATTACTGTCAATAATGTTTATCGCGTCCAATAATCTAGCTTGAATGTTATACATTTCTCCAGCTTTAATGTAGTTCTCGTTATTATAATAACTTCTAGATATACTATCAATAAACATGTATTTATTTTGAACAGATTCTGAAATTTCTTCATCAAATTTATCACTAATCGTGAATCCTTTTTTATAAGAAGCAATCGCATCATCTAAACCATTTTCACCAGCCATTTTTATGAAAACAGAATCATTTGATTCAATTCCAATTTCAATAATACTTGAGTAAATAGATCCTTTTAACATTAGTGTTTTTGGACTTTCTTTCGTGTCAATGTGTTCAATAGCTAAATCAATATATTTTTTAGCTTCAATTAACGCTTTCTTTTCTGCAGGAACATCTCCATGTTCTTTAGCTGTCATATAAGTAATCTTGTATGCTACTGCTGCTGATGTTTCGTTTTTCTTTTGAGCAATTGAGACACCTGACAAAAGAAATGTCCCAACTACTAATGTTGATTTAATTAAATTGTTTTTCATGTGTGTTTTTTTTCTAATAGATGTAAAAAGTAGTATTATTCCACAGAAGTTTCTTCATCTTCTTCTGGCTCTGAACCGTTTTCAATATCCGTGCCACTTTCTGTTGTGTCTAATTTTACTATAATTTCACCGTTTTCATCATATTCAATCTCGTCTTCTTCTTCGTCGTTTCTTGGTACACGAGCAACAGCAGCTATTGCAGCAGTTCCTTTCAAATTAATTAAACGAACTCCTTGAGCAGCTCTACCCATTGTACGAATAGTGTCTAAGTGCATACGGATTGTTATACCAGATTTAGTAATGATCATTAAATCATCTTCATCTGTTACGTTTCTGATTGATAATAAAGGTCCAGTTTTTTCTGTAATTGAAATCGTTTTAACACCTTTTCCTCCACGATTCGTAACTCTGTATACAGGTTCGTTATCTTCAGGATCATTTAAATAAGTACGTTTACCATATCCTTTTTCAGAAACTACTAATACTGTAGAATGAATATCTTCTGCACATATCATTCCTATTACAGCATCTGTTTCAGAAGTTAAAGTAACACCTCTAACACCTGAAGCATTTCTCCCCATTGGCCTAACTTTAGACTCGTTGAATCGAATTGCTCTACCGTTACTAGTTGCTAATACAATTTCATGTGTTCCACTTGTTAATTTAGCTTCTAATAATTCGTCATTTTCACGAATAGAAATAGCGTTGATACCATTTGTTCTTGGACGAGAATAAGCAGCAAGAGATGTTTTCTTGATGATACCTTGTTTAGTACACATGATGATGAAGTTATTTTCAACATATTCTTTATCCGTTAAATCTTGAACCTTCACATAAGCTTTCACTTTGTCGTCTTGTTCAATATTTAATAAGTTTTGAATTGCTCTTCCTTTTGCTGTTTTACTTCCTTCTGGAATTTCGTAAACACGCATCCAGAAACATCTTCCTTTTTCAGTGAAGATTAATAAATAATTATGATTAGTAGCAACAAATAATTGTTCTAAGAAATCCTTATCTCTAGTAGTAGAACCTTTCGATCCCATTCCACCTCTGTTTTGAACTTTAAATTCAGTAAGACTTGTACGTTTAATATATCCAGCATGTGATATAGTAATAATAACTTCTTCATCTGCTATTAAATCTTCCATTCTCATTTCTGTAGCGGAATATTCAATAATAGAACGACGAGCATCACCGTATTTGTCTTTGATAATTGTTAATTCGTCAATAATGATTTGCATTCTACGTTCAACTCTTGCAAGAATATCTTTTAAATCAGCAATTAAAATCATTAAATCGTTGAATTCTGCTCTTAATTTATCTTGTTCTAGTCCTGTTAAATGACGTAATCTCATTTCAACAATAGCACGAGACTGTAAATCAGACAAAGAGAAGGTTGCCATTAAATTCTCACGAGCTTCTTCAGGACTTTTAGACGCTCTAATAATTTTGATAACTTCATCGATATTATCTGAAGCAATAATTAACCCTTCTAATATATGTGCTCTTTCTTCTGCTTTTCTTAATTCGAAGATTGTTCTTCTATTAATTACTTCGTGACGGAAATCAACGAAAACTGCAATTAATTGTTTTACATTTAATAATTGTGGTTTACCATCAACTAAACAAATATTGTTTACAGAGAAAGAAGTTTGAAGTGAAGTGAATTTAAATAATTTATTTAAAACAACATTAGGAATAGCATCACGTTTCAATTCATAAACGATACGCATCCCATTTCTATCAGATTCATCTCTAATGTCAGAAATACCATCTATTTTTTTATCGTTAACCAAGTCAGCTGTTTTCTTAATCATGTCTGCTTTATTGACTTGATAAGGGATTTCAGTAACTACGATTTGTTCACGTCCACCTGATTCTTCAATTTCAGCTTTCGCACGCATTACGATTCTTCCACGTCCAGTTAAAAGAGCATCTCGAACACCTTCGTATCCGTAAATGATTCCTCCTGTTGGGAAATCGGGTGCTTTAATATATTGTAATAATTCTTCTGGTTCGATGTCATGATTATTTACATATGCAATCGTTCCTTCAATGATTTCAGTTAAATTATGAGGAGCCATGTTTGTCGCCATACCTACAGCGATTCCACTTGCTCCATTCATTAATAGATTCGGAATTTTTGAAGGCATAACTGTAGGTTCAGTTAAACTTTCATCAAAGTTAGGAATGAAATCTACCGTTTCTTTTTCAAGATCGTCTAGCATTTCTTCAGCAATCTTTTTCAATCTCGCTTCCGTATAACGCATTGCGGCCGGACTATCTCCATCTACTGACCCAAAGTTACCTTGACCATCAACTAGAGGGTAACGCAAAGACCATGGTTGTGCCATACGAACCATTGCATCGTATACAGATGTATCACCATGTGGATGGTACTTCCCTAAAACTTCACCAACAATTCTTGCTGACTTTTTGTGCGGACGATTAGATTGAACACCTAAGTCTTGCATACCATATAAAACACGTCTATGAACAGGTTTCAAACCATCTCTCGCATCTGGGAGTGCACGCGAAACAATAACTGACATTGCATAATCAATGTAAGCGGATTTCATTTCATCTTCAATGTTTATCTGAATTATTCTTTCACCATCAGCCATATCGTACTCTTTATTTTTTAACGTACATTTTTATGTGTACGGGTTTATTTATTGCAAGCGACGAAAGTAATCATAATAAGTTTAAATCGTTTAGAAGATGGATGCTATTTACTAACAAAAAACTGTGGAAAATTGATTAAAAAGATAACTTATTAACAATTTATTAATTTTATATTTGTAATTGGTTTAAAAGTGTTTATTTAGTACTTAGTTTAAAATAATTATGGAAGCAAAATTTTCACCCAGAGTTAAAGATGTGATTAGTTTTAGTCGTGAGGAAGCTCTACGTATAGGGAATGATTTCATAGGTGTCGAGCATTTGTTGCTTGGGCTCATTCGTGAGGGAGATGGTAAGGCTATTAAAATACTAAATGAATTTCATCTTGATTTAAAAGAAATCCGAAATGAAATTGAATTAACTCTAACTAAAAACTCAAAAAAGAAAGCACAAATATTAACAAATATACCCTTAGTTAAACAAGCGGAAAAAGTTTTGAAATTGACTTACTTAGAAGCTAAGTTGTTTAAAAGTCCAATGATAGGGACAGAACATTTATTGTTATCTATGTTAAAAGATGAAGACAGTGTTGCGTGCAGAATATTAAATAAATATGGTGTTATTTATGATAACGTCAAAGATGAATTAGAAACTATGAGAGATGAAAAAACAACTCCTCGTTCTGAGTTCCCAGGTGGACAAGAAGAGGAAAGCGAATCTTTTGCTACTCAAAAGAAACCAACTGACCCAAAATCAAAAACACCTGTATTAGATAATTTTGGTCGTGATTTGACTAAAATGGCTGAAATGGGAAAATTAGATCCTATCGTTGGTCGTGATAAAGAAATTGAAAGAGTGAGCCAAATCCTTTCTAGAAGAAAGAAAAACAATCCAATACTAATAGGTGAGCCTGGTGTTGGGAAAAGTGCTGTTGCGGAAGGTTTAGCTTTGAGAATTGTTCAGAGAAAAGTATCTAGAGTCCTTTTTAATAAAAGAGTAGTTTCTTTGGATCTTGCTTCTTTGGTTGCGGGTACTAAATACCGTGGTCAATTTGAAGAAAGAATGAAAGCGGTGATGCAGGAAATTGAAAAAAATCCTGATATCATTTTATTTATTGATGAAATTCATACGATTATAGGTGCGGGTGGTGCTAGTGGATCTTTGGATGCAGCAAACATGTTCAAACCTGCTTTAGCTCGTGGTGAATTACAAGCGATTGGTGCAACTACTTTGGATGAATATCGCCAGTATATTGAAAAAGATGGAGCGTTAGTTCGTCGTTTTCAAAAGGTTTTAATTGAGCCAACTACTGAAGAAGAAACGATTCAAATTTTGAATAATATAAAGGAACGTTACGAATCTCATCATTCTGTTTCTTATACTCCTGAAGCTGTTGAAGCGTGTGTGAAATTAACTGAACGTTATATTACTGATAGACATTTACCAGATAAAGCAATTGATGCTTTAGATGAAGTTGGATCACGTGTGCATATTACGAATATTAATGTTCCTACTGAAATAACTTCTATTGAAAAAAGTATTGAAGAATTAAAAGATTTGAAAAATGAAGTGATCAAATCTCAACAATATGAAAAAGCTGCTGAATTACGTGATAACGAACGTAAATTGCAAGAACAATTAGATGTTGCAAATAAAAAATGGGACGATGAATCAAAAGCGAATCGTGTTATTGTAACGGAAGAAGATGTTGCTGAAGTGGTTTCTATGATGTGTGGAATTCCTGTTACTAAAATTACTGCTGGAGAAAGTGGTAAATTAGCTTCTATGGCTGCTGAATTAACTGGAAAGGTTATTGGACAGGATGAAGCTGTAATGAAAGTTGTTAAAGCTGTCCAAAGAAGTAGAGCTGGTTTAAAAGATCCAAACAAACCAATCGGTTCTTTCTTTTTCCTAGGGCCAACCGGTGTAGGGAAAACTCAATTAGCAAAAGTTCTGGCAAAATATCTTTTCGATTCTGAAGATTCTTTAATTAGAATTGATATGTCTGAATATATGGAGAAATTCTCTATCTCTCGTCTAGTTGGAGCGCCTCCTGGATATGTTGGATATGAAGAAGGTGGACAATTAACTGAAAAAGTTAGAAGAAAACCTTATTCAATCGTTCTTTTAGATGAAATTGAAAAAGCTCATCCAGATGTTTTCAATTTACTTTTACAAGTGTTGGATGATGGTCACATGACGGATGGTTTAGGACGAAAAATCGATTTCAAAAATACAATTATTGTCATGACTTCAAATATTGGAGCTCGTCAATTAGCTGAATTTGGAACGGGTGTTGGTTTCGGTACTAAAACTCAAGCTGAACAAGTGGTTGAAAACTCTAAAACAGTTATTCAAAATGCTCTTAGAAAAGCATTCTCTCCAGAATTCTTGAACAGAGTTGATGATATGATCATTTTCCATTCTTTGAAACGTGAAGATATTCATAAAATTATTGATCTTGAATTAGAGAAATTATTTGGAAGAATTAATGGTTTAGGATATTCAATCGAAATGTCAGCGAAAGCGAAAGATTTCATTTGTGATAAAGGATATGACGAAAAATTTGGTGCAAGACCGTTAAAACGTGCAATCCAAAAATTCATTGAAGATCCTCTAGCGGAAGAAATCGTTAAAGCTTCTTTAAGTGATGGTGATAAAATTCTTTTAGATATCGAAGAAGGTAAAGAAGAATTAACTGTTACTATTGAAAAAACAAAAACAAAAAAATCTAAATAAAAAATTAGATTTTTGATATAGTAAAAGGGAGATTTGTCTCCCTTTTTTTAATTAGTAAAATTCGTTAAATATAAAGTTTGATAAGCTGAATGTGAAATTTTGCCTTGATAGCGATTTTTATATACTTATAAAAAAATGAAACATTTATTTCTCTTCTTCTCTTTTTTATTATTATCACCGAATCTATTTTCAACTGCTATTATGCCTCGATTGAATGCCTCAATTTTTGTAAATGACGGGTTAACGGATTTCTCATTTTTATTTAAAACAGTTGATGTTAATCTGAAAAATAAAGTCCAAAGTTTATTTGAAAAAGATAGACTTGATCATTATGATACGAAAGCTTTTGACCTTGATGCTGTTTTTAGTGTTTATTGGGAAAAACATAACAAATATTGGTTTTCTTTGGATTTGAATAAGGATGGGGAGAATGAAATTTTATATTTAAATGAATTAACGAATGAAATTGAGATGGAATCTTTTGAGATTTATCAGTTTAATCAGGGGTATTATAAAAATATATACAAAGAATCGGGACATTTATTAGCTTATAAAATTCATCCAAATACAAAAGAAATAATTTTATTTCACCACAAATATCCATGTTGTTCATCTGTAAGTCACAATATTAATATGGTTCGTTTAGTGAATGGTAAAATAGTGTTAAGGAAGAAATATGTTGTCGCAAGTGATAATGGAATGAATGGAAGTACAAAATTCTTCCCTAAAAAGGTGAAATATACGAGGAAAATGTCCTATCTTAAACAAGATGTTCTGGTTAGATGGTCATCTAGTATAATATCAGTAAAAGCGTCTGATTTTTTTGAGAGTAATGTTGTTGGCAGATTTTCAAAAGGGGCTGAATATAGAGTTTTATTCGAAATTGGGAAATGGAAATATGTTCTAATGTGTGCTCCTCCTTTAAAAAGAGTTTCAAATGAAGGGATTATTGATTCATCAAATTTTATGGATGTGAAAGTTTTTGGATGGATTAATTAAGATTTATATTTTTCAATTGCCGATCTAACTGAACCAAATTCTTTTAACAACAATTCTGCTTTATCATAGGAAATACTTAACATTTCTTGTATCATAATAATTCCGCGATCGATTAGTTTATTATTACTTAATTGCATATCAACCATTCGATTTCCTTTCACATGACCTAGTTTAATCATTAACGATGTAGAAATCATGTTTAAAACTAATTTCTGTGCTGTACCTGATTTCATTCGTGTGCTCCCTGTTAAAAATTCAGGTCCAACTTCTGGTGTAATAGGGAAGTCAGCAAGTTTTGATAATAAACTGTTTGGGTTGCACGAAATCCCTGCTGTAATTATTCCATTTTCTTTTGCTTTTTCTAATGCTCCCAATACATAAGGTGTACTTCCTGAAGCAGCAATTCCAACAACAACATCATTAGAAGTGATTGAATAAGATTGTAAATCCATCCATCCTTGTTGTAAATTATCTTCAGCAAATTCAACTGCTTTACGAATGGCAGAATCTCCTCCCGCAATTATCCCTACAACAATTCCTTGAGCAACACCAAAAGTAGGAGGGCATTCACTTGCATCAACAATTCCTAATCGACCACTTGTTCCTGCTCCGATATAAAACAATCGACCACCGGTCTTCATTTTTTCATAAGCGACATCTATAAAATTTTGAATAGATGTTATTTCTTTTTCAATAGCTAAAGGAACAGTTTTATCTTCCTTATTCATATTTGTCAATAATTCAGAAGTTGACATTGTCTCTAAAGAGTTATAATTCGAAGAAGATTCTGTTGTTTTTTTCATTTAAAAAGGTTTTGATCAATAATATTGATAATTTAAATTAAATATGCGTAAGAATTTGAATCAGAAAAATTAACTTCAACTCGCTCTTGTAAAGTTGTTGAAAGGCTTATCCCTACAAAATCAGCTTTGATAGGGTATGTTCTGTATGACCGATCAACCAAGACTACTGTTTTTATAGCTTTTGTGGATTGCTCTAATAACTTAACCAAAGCATACTGCATTGTTTTCCCTGAATTAATTACATCGTCAATCATAATTAGATAACCGTTTTTAATTAACTCCTGAGGAACGGATAGTTTAATTTCTTCGGACCAAGGCTCGATTTTATTAACTAATATTTCAAAAACAGTGATCTCTTGATCTGAGTTTTTAGAAATGATTTCTTTAATTTTTTCAGCTAATAAAAGTCCATTACCACAAATTCCACCGATAAACAGCGCTTTTTCTTCAAATGTATTTTCAATAATTTGATGTGCTAATCGAGTAATTTTTTGATCAATTTCCTGTTGACTAAGAATTATTTGCATTGCTTTATGATTTTAAACAAAGATAGTTTTTTTTTAGATTCAAGACAGCAAGACAGTAAGATAAAAGACTTGATAAATATTAAAAAAAAATGGAATTGTCTTTTAATCTTGAATCTTAAAGTCTTTCATCTTAAATCTTATTTCAACTCTTCTATCGCTTTTTTTGTCCCTATAGTTCTTGTAATATAATCTTTCTCCATTTTAGGATTTCTCGCTGGAGAGTATTCTCTCCCATAAAAAATGATTTGTAAATGAAGTTTATTCCATAAATCAATAGGGAAAAGTTTTTTAGCATCAATTTCTGTAACCACAACATTTTTGCCACTTGTTACTCCCCATCGTGTAAGTAATCGATGAATGTGAGTGTCAACAGGGAAGGCAGGTACACCAAATGCTTGAGACATTACTACAGATGCTGTTTTATGACCAACTCCAGGAAGTTCTTCTAATAATTCCATTTTATCCGGAACGGCTCCGTTGTATTTATCAATTAAAATATGTGATAAATTAAATATAGCATGCGATTTTCTTGGAGACAATCCACATGGACGAATTATTTCTCTTATATCATCTGGAGTTAGTTTAATCATGTCAAATGGATTGTTAGCCAATTTAAATAGGGCAGGAGTTACTCTATTAACCATTACATCTGTACATTGTGCAGAAAGTAAAACCGAGATTAATAAAGTATATTCGTCAGTATGATCTAAAGGTACTGGTGTTTCGGGATACAGTCGCTCTAATTCAGTTATAATATATTGCCCTTTTTCTTTTTTAGTCATATAAAATTATTGTTAAATCAATTTTACTAATTGTACAATTGATTGTTTATTTTTGCTGAATGATGAACAAAGATATAGTCTTTCCGCAATATAGGAAATTAGCAAACAGCAAATCTTTTTATAAGATAACTTCGGATAGAAATTTCGAGGAAATTCAGTTAGTAGGAAGTTTAAAAAATAAATATATGTTTGAGGCTAAAATCTATCCTGAAATACTTAAAATTAATGATTTTTTAGATTTAGTGGATGAAAATTATTTAGAATCTTCAGAGTCAGAATGGAATTTATTATACAAGGAATGATTCTTCTAAAATCTCTATTTAATAGAAAAAATAATGTCAACTCTTTTGTTTTTATCTTTATCTAATTCAGTTCGTTCTGGATTAACAAGTAAAAGTGTATTGCTAAATCCTTGATATCTTAAACGATCTTTATCTATTCCTCTTTTAATTAATTCGTCGTATACATATTTCGCTCTCTTTTTACTTAATTTCATATTATCACCACAACAAACATGACCTCTTATAAAAGCATTAATTTGTTTGTTCTTATCCATGAAATTATATAAATCATCCATCTCTTTTACGGTCGTTTCATCTAAAATAGGATCGGTATTGTTAAATTGGAGGCCTAATATGATTAATGAAACTGTCGTGTTTAGATTTGCAATATCAATATTTGCTAATTTTTCTTCGGTGTTTTTAGCAGTTTTTTTTGAATTTTTTTTCAATAAAGAAGAAACTTCATTAATAATAATGTTGTCTATTTCTTCTTGCGTTTTATTTTTAACATCCAAATAAGCTACTTCATTTTTATCAATCACAATCGATTTTTCGGTAAATTGTAAAGAGTCAGCGAAATTTTTATTTGTTTTTAATTCTACAGGAGAATTACTTCTAGTTGTTTTGGAAAACATAATATCAACTCTTCTATTTCTACTTCTGTCAAGATCTGTTCGTTCTGGAAATACTGCTGGAATGTTGTTACTAAAACCATCATACCTTAATCTATCTGGACTTATACCTCTTCGAATCAGTTCTAAATAAACAGTTTTTGCTCTTTTTTTACTTAATGGCATTTGATCTCCACAGCAAACATGACCTCTAATAAATGCATCAACTGAATTATTCAGATAAAGAAATTTTACTAAATCATTGATCTCTTTTATAGAGTTTTTTGTTATTAAAGGAGCGTCACCTTCAAATTGTAGATTTAAATTGATTAAAATTACTGAATTATCCAATTCGTTAACATCTATTTTAGATAATCTATTTCCAACATCAGGGTGATTTGTTGGTCTACTACTATTTGATTTTTCTGATTTTTCACGAATCACAAAATTATCAATTTCAGTTTGTGATTTTCCTTCTGTAGATATTTTCCCTGTCTCTTGAGGTTTAAGAGCCATATCTAAGCCTGTTTGTGTGGAATCTAAAATAATTGTATTGCTTTTAATGTTCTCTAGTTCAATAATTTTTAATTCTTCAACTGATTTAGGCGTATTGATTGTGGTAAGTATACTATCCGTTTTTAGTTGATTATCAAATCTTGAAATATTTTCAGTAATAAGACTGTCTTGGATTGTTTGATTTTTAGGATTATCAAGCTTAGATATACTTTCTGGATTAAGAGAGTCTTGTATTGTTTTGTTTTCAGGAGTATCGAGTTTAGATGTATTTCCAGTGTTAGGAGTGTCTTCAGTAGTTAATTTCCCTCTCTCTTCAAGATTCGTTATGTTTTCAGTTTTTATTTTCTCGATAGAATTTTCTATTATTGATGATTCATTTGAGTAGAAAAGTTTATCTTTTTTAGGACGAACTCTGTAAGTAATATCAACTCTTCTCCAGTTATAATCATCAGAAAAAGTATTTAATAAAAGAGGTGGGTAATAAGTGTTTTCAGGATTGTATTGCTGAATAATAACTACAGAATCAATAGCTTTTTTTAGATTATTTATCCTTTTTTTTGATCGAATCTTATTGTCAACGTCACTTCCATTCCTTTCAATATATCCAACTATCTCAATTATTTCGATGGGGTGAAGCTTAATTTCTGAAATAAAATTTTCTAAAATAAATATTGATTCCTGAGTTAAACTATAATTGTCAATGTCGTAATAAAAAGTTTTAGTCTGCAGTTCTTCAGATGTTTGAGAATACAAACAGGTAGTAAAAAATAAAGTAAAAGCTATGCAAATTAGTTTTAACATATTCAAATATACAGTTTTTTTCACAAAAAAAAAAGCGTTCTTATTAAAATAAGAACGCTTAAATATAGTGATAATAAATTAACTACAGATATGGTTTTAAATCTATTTTCCCATTAACGATTGTTGACAGTACTTTAAGAGAATTCATATTATCATTCAACGTAATCATAAAAGTCTGAGGAAAAAGAACTCCATTGATTTATTTAAAGTCAAAGTAATTTATTGTTGTTTCTACTATTTCACCTTTCTCGCTTTTTGTTTCAGTGGTTTTCAATTTCTTGAAAGTTGTTTTGTTATAATGACTAATAGATGTTTTTGTATCATGATTTGTTTTGACAGCATACTATTTGATTCCTTTTATGCTTTCAATCTCAAATTAATCAAAAAAACATAGACGAAAGTGTGTAATTCATTTTGGAAATTAGGCCTATTGATTTATTTTTGGAATCAATTTTAGATTGCTGACAATTCTGTTTAACCATCTCTAAATGAGCTATAAAAACCTTTTTAAAAATCAAAATAGCTTTTTTGCAGAATTATTCCTTGTTCTTCAATTTGTTCAAATTCAATTGATTTATTCGTACAGATTTTTGTCGATTTTACAAGGAATGGAATTTGAGTCATTTTGAGTTTAGTCATTTTTGACCAAAACACGATAAAAGGCTGATAGCTTTACTATTGGTATAGAATATTCTTCATATAAAATAACGTGAATCCCATTGGATAAATTATATTCTACATATTCTATTTTTTTTTGAGAAAATGAAGCAAAAGCAGAAAAAGTCAATAATCCAGTAATAAATATTCTTTTCATCTAATTTTTATTTTATGTAAATCTAATTAAGTAAATCTAAAACGAAATAGCTATAATTAAAATGGTGATAAATTGCTTTGGAAGAATTTATTAAAAGGTTAAATGGAATTGAACTGAAAAAATCCGAATGAGTTTGATTAAAAAATGAATACAACTTCAATCAAATTAAAAAGTTATATCATCGTTTATATTAGATAAATTATCTTGTTTTAAATTTTAGGTTCAATAATTGTTTACATTTGATTTATGAAATACATATTTATTCTTTTTATTTTCCCAATTGTTGGTTTTTCTCAGAAAGTAATTCCTTTTGTAGATTTCAATAATTATTTTAGAAGTTTTCAAGATGAAAGTTCTAGGGTTGTTGAATTTCAGAAGATTATAGATTTTAAAGGAGGAGATGAATTTGTAGTTTATATTGATAATAAAGGGAATTTACGTCTTTATGATGGCACAACACCAAAAGACTTAACCAATTTAAATGTCGAATATAAAGTTTCTGATCATTTGTTAGCATGGAAAATTGCAGGGACAATTAATATATGGGATTCTGGTAAATTAAAAACATTAACTTATAATGGGCGTTCTTTTGAAGTGAAAGATAGCATTGTTGTCTATGAAGATCTTCGATACAATACAGTTAATGCTTATTGGAAAGGAGAAGTTTACCCATTGTATACGGTTGTAGATGATTTATATATGCCTGTTTTTATTGGTGAAAACATTGTTGCATTTAAAGATAATGGTAATTTCTATAAAATATTTTGGAACGGAGATATATACGATTTAGGTGTCTGGAATGGTGCAATTGAATTTCAAGGTGGAACTGATGTAATCACATTAAACGATCCAACTTCTAGAACTTTTATGGTTTTTGATAAAGGTGTTTTTATTGATGTAGAGTCCTTTTTTATGGGTAAATACAAGGCAGGAAGAGGTTTTGTTGCCTATGAAGATTTAAATGGGAACTTAAATTACTACGGAAACGGTAAAAAAGAACAATTAAGTAATTTCTCTGCTAAATTTTGGGAAGTTAAAGATGACATTGTTGTTTGGAGTGAAAATAGTTATGTCTATGTTTTTTCAAAAAATGAAAAAATAAAAGTTTGCAATTTTATTCCTGCTGATTATTTATTAAAAAATAATGTATTTGCATATAGAAACATCATGGGAGGTGTAAGTGCAATTGTCGACGGAGTAAATTACGAATTGACTAATCAGGCTGATTCTCAATATGAAATTTATGGTTCTTCTGTGATTGTGAAGTTATTTAATAATTCTTATATAGTTTTGAAAAACGGCAAGAAATTTACGATATGATTAAATTTAGATTCTTGTAAGGTTATTTAAATTATCAACTCTTCGCTTTCGTTTATAAATTGTGAATAATATTCCTGTAATCAACAATTAAAAACAAATAACTCTGGTTATATTTGTAATATAAAATTATTTTAATTTCAATCTATTTTTTAGATTAAAAACATAAACAAAAAAGTATGAATAATTGGTTTACAGTAAAAGTTAAGTATACAAAACAATTAGAAAACGGTACGTTTAAACGTGTTTCTGAACCTTATTTATTGTGTGCTATGACTTTTACAGATGCTGAAACGCGTATCTATGAAGAATTAGGTCAAATTATTAGAGGTGAATTTAATGTTGTAGGTATTAGTAGAACAGAAATTCATGACATTTTTCATTACGAAGAATGTGATGTTTGGTACAAATGTAAAATCACTTTCGAAAGCGAAGGTGGTAATGTAGATGGCGAAGTTGAAAAAAAGAAAAAAGTAGCCCAAAATTTCTTGGTTACAGCCAATTCTGTGAAAGATGCATTTGAGAAATTAAAAGAAAGTTTATCAACATTAATGGTTGACTATTTAATTCCTTCTATCATTGTTTCACCAATAGTTGATATTTTCCCTTTCAGAGAAGAATTAGACAAAGAAATTAGTCGTCGTCCTCTTGAAGAAAAAGATATTGTAGTTCATACCCCAAAAGGCAAAAAAGTATTTTCAGCTCCAAGTTCTGATTTCGATGATGATGAAGAAGTGAATTTTGACGATGAAGACGAAGATGACTCTTCTATCGATGAAAGTGAATTAGAAGATGAATATACAGAAGAAGATTAATTAATAATTATGGAAGACTTTCTAGAACTAATCAAAAATGATCACCGTGATTTTGATCATGGAAAACTAGATGGTTTTTTTGGTAAAGAACCTTTCAATTTATTTAATGAATGGTATAAAGAAGCGTTTGATTCTAAGCAATTAGAACCAAATGCTTTTGTTTTATCTACTATTGATTCTGAAAACAGACCCAGCTCAAGAATTCTATATTTAAAGGAACTATCGGAAGGAACTTTTGTTTTTTTTACAAATTACAAAAGTCACAAGGGAATTGATTTGGAAGTAAATAAAAACGCTTCTATGTTATTCTTCTGGCCTGGTAAAGAAAGACAAATTAGAATAGAAGGGACTGTTGAAAAAGTAAATTCTGAAGTAAGTGATACTTATTTTTCAACAAGACCAAGAGGAAGTCAAGTTGGTGCTTGGGCTTCTAATCAAAGTGAAATATTAGAAACTCGAGAAGAATTAGAAAATAGAGTAGAGGAGTTTGCTTCAAAATTCCCTTCATCAGTTCCTAGACCTCCACATTGGGGAGGATATTTTTTGAAACCTCGATTAATTGAATTTTGGCAAGGGAGACCATCTCGTTTGCATGACCGAATTGTTTTCGAAAAAGAAAATGACGGCTGGAAAATTTACCGAAAAAATCCTTAATGTACGAAATTAAACCTGAAGTTTTCCAGTTATCAAACGGAATTAGAGTTGTTTATCTTCATGCCGTAGCTCAAGTTGCTCACATGGGAGTTACTATTTTGGCTGGTTCTCGATTCGAAAATCCAGACGAAGAAGGATTAGCTCACTTTTTAGAACATTGTATTTTTAAAGGGACAAATAAACGTAAAGCTTTTCATGTATTGTCTCGATTAGACTCTGTTGGTGGTGAAATAAATGCATACACAAGTAAAGAAGAAATTTGTATATATGCTTCTTTTACTAAAAATCACACGAAAAGAGCTTCTGAATTATTGGCGGATATCACCTTGAATTCATCTTTTCCATTGAAAGAAATTCAAAAGGAAAAAGAAATTATTTTAGATGAAATCAATTCGTATTTAGACAGTCCAAGCGAAAAGATATTTGATGATTTTGAAGCTCATTTATTCAAAGGTCACACCTTAGGAAATAATATTCTCGGAACAAAAGAAAGTGTGAATAGTTTCGGACGTAAACACTTGTTGAATTACGTGAGTCGCTTTTTTACAGCCGACAATATGGTTATTTCATTTGTTGGAGATATTCCAAGAAACCAATTAGAGAAAATACTAGAAGCTGATTTTATTGCTTGTCAACAAAAGCCAGTAGAGGTGATTAAAAATGATTACTCAGGTACTTCTCAATTTAAAATTAAAACCAAAGAATCAAATTTTCAAGTTCATTCACTAATTGGAGGTTTAGCCCCAAGTTATATTGATGATGATCGTCGAAGTATGACTTTGTTAACCAATATTTTAGGAGGTCCTGCTTTAAATTCACGTTTAAATCTTTCTATCCGTGAAAAGTATGGTTATTCCTACAATATTGAAGCAACTTATTCCACATTTTTCGATACAGGATATTGGGCAGTTTATTTTGGAACTGATACGAAATACCTAAAAAAAACAACTGAATTAGTTTATAAGGAACTGAAGCTTTTAAGAGAAAAGAAATTAGGGACATTACAGTTGAATGCTTCAAAAGAACAATTAAAAGGACATCTAGCCTTGGGGTTAGACAGCAATGCAGGTTTAATGTTAGGACTTGGAAAAAGCTTATTAATGTTTAATCAAATAGATACCATTGAAGAAATTTATGATTCAATCGATAAAATAACAGCTTCCGAATTGTTGGAATCAGCTAATAAGTATTTCGATGAATCGTTGATTTCAGAATTGATTTTTGAGATTGAAAAGTGAGAAAGAGTATTTTTGTTGATGCATATTAAATGTAAAACACCACTGCTATAATCAAAAAAAACGGTTATCATTAACATCTAGAAATCGTGTTTATAAATTTAATCAATATTAAATTTATATTCATCAGATTTATAAATAGAAAAAAATATAATAATGAAAAACTTAACTATTCTATTAATATTTATTTATTTATTTATTTATTTATTCATTTTTAACTTCATGTAATACAAAAAGAATACGAATAACACTATATCAAAAATAGATACTTTAAAAGTTTCGAATGAGGTGTTATTTTCTAAAAATGGATTAAATATCAAAAGATTGTATTATTTGAATTCTAAATTAGTAAGTACATTACCTAAGAATGACACTTTTATCCTAAAACTTAGATATAAAAACGAGTTAAAAAGAATAAAAAAAAGTTTATAGTAACATTATAACCAGTTTCATAAACTTTTTATATTAAAAAAAATAAATGAAAATACTTTTGTTTTTTATATTGAATCTAGTTATAAAGAATCTTCATTGAGATATAAAATTAATTTTTCTCCAATTGGAAAAAATATTCTTATGTATACATTTCCTGATTCCTTTGAAATATTTAAACAAAATGAGAAGTGTGAAATTTCAACAATTACTATACCAATTAAACAGTATTAAATTTCTTAAAAATCAATTATTTCAAAACAACCTGAATCGAAACAGGTAAATGATCAGAATATCCTCCTAAATAATCTTTAGCATACGTTCTAAATGGCATTTTAACTCCTTTGTATTCAGTAATTAAAAAGTCAAATGAATGTATTTTTCCAGAATCTTTCACAGCTTTAATTCCTTTCATTGTTAGCATTGAAGGAGAAACCATGATGTGATCAATTATTTCCCATTCATTTTTGTAGCAATAAGAACCACCAAATTCTCCAGATGCAGGATAGATCATTTGAGTTAATTTTTCATAGATCATCTGTGGTGCTTTGTCTTGAGGGTGATCGTTTAAATCGCCCATAAAAATAATTTTCACGTCTTTGTTGTCAGTCATTAAAGAATCAATGAATTTTCTCGCTGCTGTTGCTGCAATGATTCGATTTCCTTCACTTTCTTTCTCGCCTGATCTTCTGCTTGGCCAGTGATTTACAAATGTATAAATGATATCTTTTCCTTTTTTATATTTTGCCCAAACAATATCTCTTGTTTTTGAATAAGAAGTATCTGGAAGTGAATAACGAATAAATCCAGATTTTACTAATTTTAAGGTCGAACTGTCATAAATCATAGCAACATCTACACCTCTTTCGTCAGGACTGTCATAATGCACAACTCCGTATTTTCCTTTCATTCTCTCAGAATGCTTCACGATATCTCTTACTACAGTTGCGTTTTCAATTTCTACCAATCCAATAATTAGCGGATTAGCAATTTGATCAAAAACTTTATTAATATGATCTAATTTTTCAAAATATTTTGCTGAATTCCAGTTGTTTTTAGCTGAAGGTAAAAATTCACTGTCATTTTTTGTTACATCATCAATCGTGTCATATAAATTTTCAACGTTGTAACATATTATTGAACGTTCGTTTTGAGAATAAACAGTATTGAACAATAAATAAGAAATAATTAGTAGAGTAAATTTCATTTTAGTAATATTTTAATGCTTGAAATGTGAAGTGTGTGCTAAAACCGGTTTAGTAGTGTATGGTCTTAAAATGAAAAATGGAGAAGGGACGGGCGTCCTTTCTCCATTCTTTAATCAACCTAACCTAACCACCTAAATCAAGACAAAGATATAACATGTTTTTTGATTATACAAGTTTTTATTTGAAAAAAGTATGAGCGGTTATTTATAATGATAAGTAAAATATATATTAAATTATTGCTGTATAGATCTTTAACAGGTGTTAATTGTATTTAATGTTTAGTTTAAATTTCTTCTATTTTTTTCAACGGCACAAACTAAATTCCACAATGCTCTCGAACCAACGTTAGCATCCCAGTCACCATTGTTTCCTGGAGAAACTTCGTTCAAATCAAATCCAACGATTCTTTTTCCTGATTCAACTAACTTGAAAAATAAATAATTAATCTCTTCTAATTTAAATCCTCCTACAACTGGCGTCCCTGTATTTGGACAAAGTTCTGGCGATAATCCATCAATATCAAATGATATATAAACTAAATCGGGTAAATCATTAATTATTTTTTCAACTTGTGAATTCCAAGTTTCACCATTGTATTGACCTTCTTTTAAATTCCAATCAAAATAGGTTGAAACTCTGCCATTGCTATTTTGAATCAAGTCAATTTCAGATTGTGCAACATCGCGAATTCCTACTTGAACCAATTTCGTTAAGTTATCGCAGTTTTTCAAGGCGTTGAACATTATACTTGCATGCGATTGAGTAAATCCTTCGTATGCATTTCTAAGATCAGCATGTGCATCAATTTGAAGTATTCCAAATGGTTTTCCTTTTGAATCAATTGCTTCCAAAAGTCCAAGAGGGACACTGTGTTCTCCCCCTAATACACCAACAATCTTACCTTGATCCATTAAATGGAGAGCTCTTTCTTTTAAATTACTTTTCAGAGCATCTTGCGCTTCATTAATCGTGTTGACAGTTTTTTGAAAATCTGTGTTTTTAGATAAATCTCCGCCATCTTCTAGAAATGAAATATATTCAATCGCTTCAATACATAATTTTGAATTAATTTTCGCCCATTCCTTAGAAATAGGAGCAAGGTAAACTTTCGTTTTCCAAGCATCTTCTAATTTAGGATGATAAAAATCTAGTTGTGTTGAAGCTTCAAGTATTACTTTAGGACCTTCGCTTGTTCCTTTTCCGTAGGATGCCGTAGCATCCCAGGGAATTGGTATAATTACAATGTCAGCCTCTGATTCGTTTACTGGAAATCCAAATAAATTACCATTGGCAATTCCTACGCCGTTTGGGTCGAAGTTTGACATATTTCATTTTTAAGTAAAGATTTCACGAAATTTGGTGTTGCAAAACTTCCTTTGTGAATATCTGAATTATAATAACGTAACCCTTGAGCATCAGAGAATGCATCAATTTCAGTTTCGTTTGTGATTTGTTTAGGGTGTTTATCTCCTTTAATTCCATATTGGAAACACCACATTCCTGTTGGATATGTTGGAACGAAAAACAAAGAAATTGGAGCTTTATCTTTTCCGAAAATATCTTGTAAAGTATGATTTAATTCTGTAAATGCTTTTTCATTGAATTTTGGAGATTCACCTTGTGCTAACATTATTCCGTCTTTTTTCAAAGCGTTGTAACAGTTTGTGTAAAATTCTACAGAGAATAATCCTTCAGCTGGACCAACAGGATCAGAACCATCAACGATAATAATATCATAAGATTCAGGAGCTGCATTTTTCATGAATTCAATTCCATCCGCTACTAATAATTCTAATTTTGGATGATCGAATGAATTTGCAATTGAAGGTAAATGCTCTTTACAAGCTTTTATAACTTCACCGTCAATTTCAACCATTGTTACTTTTTCTACTCCTTCATGACGAAGTATCTCACGTATAGAACCACCGTCTCCACCACCAATAACTAATACGTTTTTAGCGTTACCATGTGTAAACATAGCTGGGTGAGAAATCATTTCATGGTAATGGAATTCATCTTCTATCGTTGTCATAACCATATCGTCCAACGCCAACATTTTACCATATTTGTAAGATTCAATAATTCTTACTCGTTGATAAGGTGATTGAACATCATAAAACACTTCACCTGTGAAACGTAATGAAAGCGCTTGCTCATCATCTTTATCTGTAAACCAAACGTTACGTGTATAAAAATCTGGATTAGCCCATTCACTCGCTTTTTGACGCATCGTTGTCATGTCGAAGTCGTTTCTTTGTAATAAATTTACAGATCCACGTTTCATTTCAATTGCAGAATATGATTTTGCACCAAAAGCCTCTTTCAACCAATCAAAAGAAATCCAAGCGTCCATTTCACCACAAGTAAACAAATCTACTGCTGCATAACCATATTCTGGCCAGGTATGAATAGCTAAATGGCTTTCTTGAATAACTACAACACCAGATACACCATACGGTGAAAAATGGTGAAAAGTTGAGTTAATAACCGTTGCACCAGCTTTTTGCGCTGCTGTAACCATATCTTTCTCAATCGCCGCTACATCATTCATAATGTGCGGATCGCAATTCATAAACTCAACTAGAATATGATTCCCTAATGCTGTACTCATTCTTTTGGATTCTAAAAATTAATTAATCGATTGCAAAAATACGATTTTTTTTTTGAGTGCACACACTCAAAAAAAAATCGTCCCGCACAGACGCGATTTATCGTGTCTCAAAAAATCATAATATCTCAATGATTTATCATATTCCAAAATTAATGACACCTTAATAATTCATCAAATCTTAATGATTAATCGCGTTTCAAAATCCATCATTTCTCAAAAAAAACATCGCATCATATTGCTATGACGCGATGTTTTTTTGATTTGCCATTTTATTCAAATGCTACATTTTTTTTATACAGTAAATTGCATTTTTTTAGACGCGATGAATCGCGTCTCTACGCCGAAATCGGCTTACGAAAAATTATTTTTGAATCAAACATATCCATTACAACATCAGCACTCGTGTCAACTTTTCCTGCTAACAATGCTTTCGATAATTCATTCAATACTTCTTTTTGAATGGCTCTTTTGATTGGTCTTGCTCCAAAGTATGGGTCAAATCCAACTTCTGAAATGTGATCGAAGGCTTCTTTTGTGACTACTAAATTGATGTCTTTTTCTTTCAATAATTTTGATAAATTGTCTAATTGAATTTGTACAATTTGATTCACATCTGCTTTTGTTAAAGGCAGGAACATGATTGTTTCATCTATTCTATTGAGGAATTCAGGACGAATCGTTTGTTTCAATAATTCCATCAATTCGAATTTTGCTTTATCCGCAGCTCTTTCTTCTTCTCCAGGTTTTATTGAATCAAACTTTTCATGAATAATGTGAGAACCTAAATTGGAAGTCATGATGATGATTGTGTTTTTGAAATTCACAACTCTTCCTTTGTTATCAGTCAATCGTCCATCATCTAAAACTTGCAATAAAATATTGAAAACATCTGGATGTGCTTTTTCTATTTCGTCCAACAAGATAATAGAGTAGGGACGTCTTCTAACAGCTTCTGTTAATTGACCACCTTCATCATATCCAACATATCCAGGAGGAGCTCCAATCATTCTACTTACTGAATGTTTTTCTTGGTATTCACTCATGTCAATTCGAGTCATAGCGTTTTCATCGTTGAATAAATATTCAGCTAACGCTTTCGCTAATTCAGTTTTACCAACACCTGTTGTCCCTAGGAATATAAAAGACCCAATTGGCTTTCTAGCATCTTGCAAGCCTGATCTTGATCGACGAACTGCATTTGAAATTGCTTCGATTGCTTCATGTTGTCCAACAACTCTCTTTGAAAGTTCTTCTTCTAATTTTAATAATTTTGAAACTTCACTTTCAATCATTTTATTAACAGGAATTCCAGTCCATTTAGAAACTACTTCAGCAATTGCTTCAGAATCAACTTCTTCTTTTATCATTTTTGAATGCAATTGCATTTCATGAAGTTTGACTTTCGTTTTTTCTAAAGATTCCTCAATTTGTTTAATTTTTCCATAACGAATTTCAGCAACTAATCCATAATCACCTGATCGTTCAGCTTGATCTGCTTGAATTTTTAAATTTTCAATTTCTTCTTTTCCTTTTTGAAGAGATTCAATTACATCTTTTTCTGCTTGCCATTTTGCTTTAAATTCATCTCTTTGTTCAGTTAAAACAGACAATTCTTTTTCTAATAAAGCCAATTTCTTAGAATCATTTTCACGTTTAATAGCTTCTTTTTCAATTTCAAGTTGCATTATTTTACGTTCTAATTCATCTAATTCTTCAGGCTTAGAATTTATTTCCATCCTCACTTTAGACGCTGCTTCATCAATTAAATCAATTGCTTTATCGGGTAATTGTCTATCTGTAATGTATCGTTGAGAAAGTTCAACAGCTGCAATAATCGCCTCATCTTTGATTAAAACTTTGTGGTGGTTTTCATATTTTTCTTTGATCCCACGTAAAATTGATACAGCGTCTTCAGTTGTAGGTTCATCAACCAAAACTGTTTGAAAACGTCTAACCAATGCCTTGTCCTTTTCAAAATATTTTTGATATTCATTTAAAGTAGTAGCTCCAACTGCTCTTAATTCACCACGAGCTAGTGCAGGTTTTAAAATATTAGCAGCGTCCATTGCACCGTCACCTCCTCCAGCTCCAACGAGTGTATGAATTTCATCAATAAATAAGATAATTTCACCCTCTGCATTAATAACTTCTTTAATGACAGCTTTTAACCTCTCTTCAAATTCACCTTTGTATTTTGCTCCGGCGATTAATGCTCCCATATCTAAAGAGTAAACAATTTTTGATTGTAAATTCTCTGGAACATCACCGTCAACAATTCTGTGGGCTAATCCTTCTGCAATGGCTGTTTTTCCAACTCCAGGTTCACCTATTAATATGGGATTATTTTTCGTTCTACGTGATAATATTTGTAAAACACGACGTATTTCTTCATCTCTACCAATTACAGGATCTAATTTCCCTGCTTTTGCTAATTCATTTAAGTTTTTAGCATATTTTTCGAGAGATTTGTATGTTTCTTCTTGATTGTTTGATGTTACTTTTTCTCCGTTTCTTAAATCCATAATAACTTGTTTTAAGTTTGTTTTAGTGATTTTATTGTCTTTTAATAGTTTTCCAATTGACTCAGTTGAATCAAGCATAGTATATACAATCATTTCGATAGTAACGAATTCATCTCCGAAACTTTTTGCTTCCTGAATTGCATTCGTTAAAATTTTCTGCGTATTGTTTGATAAATAAACTTGACCACCAGATACTTTTGAATAAGATTCTATTATGCTATCAACTGTACTTTCTAGTATCTTTTGATTAACATTTAGTTTTGTCAAAAGATATGGTATAACATCTTTGTCTTCAGTGAAAATAGCCTTTAATAAATGCCCAGGTTCAATTGCTTGTTGACCTTTTCCTTCTGCCAAAAACTGGGCATTTTGAATTACCGTTTGTGATTTGTTTGTGAATTTAGTGAAGTCCATTTTTATATTATTTTGAGTTAATAAACTTAGCTCAAAATAGAATCCAAATGAATTTAAATAAGGTTTTATAATTGTTTTGTCATGAAAAATGTCAAAATGTCAACAAAAATAATATGAGTGTTCTAATTTGTTGTCAGTGTTTTGAAAGTTGATCATTTTTGATTTTTTATCCCTTGAACTGATTGTTGGAAGTAGATAAAAACAATTGCTAAGCTGAAACCAATAATTGTAAAACCTACTATAGATTTAATTGAAACTATTGATTCTGGAGTTAAATCAGTTTTAATAATTCCTTTATTGATTATAGTGATTGAACCAATATCTGATACTTCAGTTTCTAGTTTTAATTTAAATTTAAATAAATCAATAGTATTGATGTTATTATATTCTAAAAATTCGTTTAAACTGAATTTATTTTTTTGTATACGATTTATTTCATCGTCCATGCTTTTTATCAATTCTTTTTTCGTAACTAAAAGATGGTTGAATTTTTTAATTTCATCAATTATAAATGGTTGTTTATTTATGTAATTGATAAGATGGTCGATTATTTTATTTATAGTTTTTCTGTTTCTGTAATGTATTTGTAATTTAACCATTTTTTTCAAAATCATATCTGTGTTAGCAGCGGGTAATGGAGTTCGAAAACATTGTATTTGTTTTAATGAATTTGCTTCAGATTTTGTTAAATTTAAATTCATCATTTTTTGATAAGTATCCATTTCGTTGATGGAAGTCAAATAGCTAATAATTATTTCACTGTGAATAGCGTTTGATGTGATTTCAGTAATTATTTTTTGTTCTTGATCGCTTGTAATTATAATATAATGTTGGTTTACAAATCCTAAAACGGTAAAGCTTAGAACGAATAAGATGATTGTCATTTTTTTTGAATAAATTAATATGAAAGTATCATAAATTATTTTAAATGTACTTGTCGAATTATTCATCTTAGAATTTAAAAAATATTTGTAAACTGATATGAAATTTTAACTTGATGTAAATTTACTATTTATTTTAATATTTCACTTTGCTATGACCAAACCAAAAAAAAACATAAGGTTTATGTTCATTTTTTTTTTGCTTTACAATTATTTTTAATGTAATTATCAAATTTGTTAGTAATCTTATATGAATTTGGAATTAATTTTTCTCTATTTCATAAATCCATAATAACTTGATCTAACGTTTTGTTAAAAAAAATAAAAACTTCAATATTTATAACATCTTTATATTCTTCGAAATTTACTTTTTATAAATTTCCAGATTTGGTTGTTCATTGACCTTTTTCTTTAGCGAAAATTGGACGATTGAAATTATCGTTTGAGATTTATTAATGAATTTAGCATGTCCATTTTTATTTATTTGTTATAAAATAGATTCCAAAATTAGAATTGTGTTGATTTAAAAATGTTTGTCATATATAAAGTTAAACTCTTAAGGCTGATTTAAAAAAAAGTTTTCATTTAATCTCAGTTTTTTTAATCAGATCTAATTTTTCATTTATAATAAGCTGAATTGATTGTTTGAAATAAATATAAATTATAGCTAAAGCAAAACCAATAATAGGGAACACTATAATGGCTTTTAATAAACTTAGTATTTTTGTATTTGGATTATTTTTTACAATTCCTTTATTGATAAAGCTTATTGAAGCGGAATCAATGACTTCTGTTTCAAGTCTTAATTTAAATTTAAATAGATCTATTGTATTGACATTTTTATATTCTAAAAAGCTATTAAAACTTAATTCATTTTTATTTAATCTTATAATTTCATAATTTATTCTTTTTATTAATTCTCTTTTCTTATTTAAGAGAAGGTTGAATTTTATATATTTATCAACTATATACGGTTGTTTTTTCAGATAAAGAATTATATGATTAATTATTTTTTGAATATATTTATTATTGCTGTAATTTATTTCTAATTTAATAATTGACTTTGTGTTTAAATCGGAATTCACAAATGGCAATGGAATTAAAAAGCATTGAATTTTTTTTAATGAATTAGCTTCTGCATTAGTTAGCTTTAATTTAAGCATTTTTTGATCATTATTCATTTCATTTATTGATTCTAAATAACTGATTATTATTTCATTATGAATGAAATTTGAAGTGATTTCGGTGACTATTTTTTGCTCTTTCCCGTTGTTTATTATTTTATAATGGTAATTTACAAAACCTAAAATAGTAAATATTAAAATGAATAAAATAAGGGTGTTTTTTTTTGTTTTAATTAAAATGAATATATCATAAATCATTTTAAATATACTAGTAGAATTATTCATTTTTATATTAAAAAAACAATTGATAAACTTAATTTAATTTTAATCATTGTAAATTTACTATTTATTTTAAGATTTCCTTTTGATAAAAAAAACAAAAAAAACCATGAAGATCATCTTCATGGTTTTTTTGAAATTAGTAAATGTTTATTTCTTTGTATAATTGTCAATCTTTGGAGTGATCTTATCCGATTTTGGGATTAATTTCATTTCATTGGATATGACAATAAATTCAGTTCTTCTATTTTTCTTGTGTTCTTCTTCAGGACAGTTAGAAATTTTAGCTCCTTCACATGGGCAATTTGAAATTAATTTGCTTTCTCCATAGCCTGTTCCATAAATACGAGTAGGGTTATTTATTCGAGCTTTGATATAAGCAGCAGTTGATGCAGCTCTATTGTTTGATAATCTTTTATTAAATTTCACAGTACTTCTACAATCGGTATGTGAACCTAGTTGAATTACCAAATTTGGATTTTCATTCATTATTAAAACTATTCTATCTAATTCTTTTGCAGCTTCAGGTAATATTTCCCAACTTCCACTGTTGAAAAATATAACAACTTCCGGAGTCACAATTTTAGCTATGTTAACTCCTGCTGTAAGATTTAAAATTTCCTTAGGTTCTGAAATTGGAGAGTTTAATTCTACTTTTTGACCTGAAGCATCTGTGATACTTACAGAATATTGACCTTTTGATAAACTTGAAGCGTCTTCACTAGTTGAACCATTTGACCAAACATAAGAATAAGGTAATAGTCCCCCTTCTACAGAGATGTCAATTTTTCCATCAATTGCTTTGTAAATACTGCAATTAGTTACTTTATCAACTTTTGCAACTAAAGTACTTATTAATTTAGAAGTATAAATATCATCATTGCTTGTGTCATCGTTGCTACTTGACCAATATAAGTTTTTTCCGTTTTTTACAAAGTAAGCGTCAAATTTTGGAGTATTTATTTTATTCCCTAGGTTTTGAGGTGTACTCCAGTTTGTCCATGAATCATCTTGACGTACACTAAAAAATATATCAGCATCTCCTTCGCCTCCAAACCCATTACTAGAAAAGAAAAGTGTGTCTTGTCCATTTGATAAAAAAGGACTGATGTCGTATTTATTTGAATTGATTTTGTTTCCCAAATGCTTAGGTTCAGACCAAATATTATCTTTTTTGAAACTTACATATAAATCTTCTTCACCTAAAGATGATGGGCCAGCATAAGATATTAAAATAACATTTTCATCATTATTAATATGGAAGTCGTAATGATTACCTTTAATTATTAAATTAGTAATTTTATGTTGAACAATTTCCCCCCAAGTATCTCCTTTTTTTGAACATGTAGCGAATCCATTTTGAGAGACTGTTTTTTTATCAGTGTTATAACAATCAAATAAATAAATTGTATTTCCATCACTGCTAATTCCAAAAATTGAATTGTTTAATTCGTTATTGACTTTTGTTATACTTACTGGTTTAACAAAAAAACCTGAGGCATCTTTTTTACTTGTCCAAATATCTTGGTTATATTTTTTTTTAGACGTAGAATCGAAGGAAACACGCGTAAAAAAAATAGTAGAACTATCTTTTGATAAAATTGGGTGACTTTCAAATGTTCCTGAATTTACTTCACCTTTTAATTTTGCAGGTTCAGTAATGTATTCAAATTGAGCGTGAGAAATAGAAAAATTTAATACGCAAGAAATAAAAAGTATTTTTTTCATAGAGTTTATTTGTATAGTTCTAAAATTAGAGTTGGTTTAGCAGGACTCTTTTTTTTTGGTAAAATTAAAAAAAAACTTGAAATTTAACTAATTTAAATTTGTCCCAGTAAAATTCTATTAAAAACACTCGTTATTTCTATTTAAAGATACTAAGATGAAGACAACTTAATCAATTGTATTCACTTAAAAAAAAAGTTTTAATTAATTGTGATCTTTTTTGTGAATATTCGATTATTGCTAAAAATTCTAATTAAATAAACTCCATTCTCAATAAATGTCACATTAAGATCAATTTCTTTTTCATTCATAAGAAAATCTTTAATTAGTATTTTTTCACCTAGAATAGACAAGATCTCAATCCTATCTAATTTATTTTCACTTGTCACACGTATGTTTTCCTTTGAAGGATTTGGATAAATTGAAATTTGATCGAATTTATTCGTTAAGTCTGTTAATCCTAGACTAAATGTAAATGAAATGTCATCAACATAAAATTCACAACCAGGCATTATAAAACCGCCTGGACCAACATTTCCTCCCATGATTTTTATATCCAAGGTGTCGGGTATTAAATTTGAAGTGTAATTAAAAGGTGTTGATGTTAGTGTGTAATTAGAGATCGATACAGGTGTGTAATACATAGCTGTACCAATTTCATCTCGTGAATGTGTTGTTGTATTCCATCTACTCAATGTGGATATTATATATGCTTCACTTGATGGAATAATTGTCGCTTTTATATAAGCTTCCATTGTTAGAGGCCTATCTGTATAAGGTGTTCCTGGGTGATTCATATCAAAACCTCCAATAAAAACAAATCCAGCAATCGTATCTAAAACACTCGTGCCTAATGGAGGTGGAATCGTTGCTGTTAAACTATTTAATTTTAAAGCATATACCCCTGAATGTGCATCTGTAGTTTTAAATGAAGTTTCAGGAACACTAAATTGATATAAGTCGTTAAAAGAAGACCAGCCAGTTGGATCTTGAAAACTTCCAACATTGGTCCAATTTTCAAAACCTCCATTGTTTGGCTGTGTTTGTGCTTTTAAAATTGTAGAATTTAAATTCAACAGCGCAATCGCTAAATAAATGGTGTTTACTTTCATCTTTACGTTTTTAAATTTTATACTGAATAATTACATTGTTAAAAGGAGGATTATTCTCAATTGTTAACATAATAAAATTAAGGAGTAAATAGAATTGAAAAACTGACTTAAAGCATATTAATACTTTTTGTTTAAGCGTAATTTTGCACCTTTAGCTTAATTTAGGTGTGAAAAAACCGAAAATAAGGTCGGCTTATTAGCGGTGAAAATTTCCATGGTATCGAAGTAATAATAACGAATAACGAAATTGAATACCATGTTAATATTGTTTTGTATTTTTCTAAATCATTTGTTTGTCGCTTTGCTTTTGCTGATCCTATCGTGAGAATAATAATTCCAGAAAGCATCATTACACTATGTTCCATCCCGAAAAAACGAATTTCTCTTTGGTGCAAAGCGTAGCTGAAATTTGAATAGAAATAAGCGATCAAAGGACTAATAAAATAAATCCAGACACCAAATATTAATTGAATGTGTGCAATTGTAGCAGTGTTGTGACGAACTGAATTATCAAATTTAGAAAACGATTTATTTGTCTTTAAACCGTTGTGAGATCTGTAAATAGCATATGTCAAACTGATTAAAACCAGCCATCTTATCAAAGAATGTATTGCTAAAATTACAGGATACATTTATTTTTTTTTGATAATGTAATAACCAGCACCTAATGGGATGATTAACCCTGCAATCATTAAATAAACTATTGTTTTATTAAGAGGCTTTTTTTTTGTCTTTACTTTTCCTAATTTAATTTCACTCGTATGAGAGGTAGTAGATTGTTTTATTGCAGAGTAACTAAGATTACTGAAAATAAAAAGAAATATAATTGTTGCTACTATTTTTTGTAAATTCATTTCTTTTCAATTGCTTTTAAGAATCCTTCTGCATTAAATTGGTTACCTTCAGTTCCTTCATAGAATTTTTCGATATTTCCATTGTGAAGATAAACAACTCCTGGAGTATTAGCGTTACTTCCAATTGTTTTCCAAAAATCAAGAATATCAATTACTTGATAAGGGAAACTTGTTTGGGTAACTTTGAAAAATTCAGGAATTAACTCGGACTCTTCATCCATAAATAAAATGAAAACTTCTGGAAAACCTTCTTTTTTTGACATTTTACCTATTTCTTTACAGGCATCTCTACAATGTTCACATCCAGGAACAAACATACAAAGAATTTTTTTTCCTTCGTCTAGATTTACTTTCGTACTTCCGAATGAAGTGTATTTTGAAAATTTTGATTTTGTTTTTTTTGGCCCCTCTATAATTAATGGTTTAACAGCAGGAATTATTTCTTTTGAAATTAAGCCTTTTGGAGTTTTTGTAATTTCTCTATTATTTGTTGTGTCAATTAAAGGTAAAGTTGGGATTAATGAGTTTGTGTCTGGTGCAATCCCTTGATTATTAACTGTTTTTTCAGTTTCATAAACGCAAGGACAAAAAGGGAAAAATATGAACATAAATAAGGCTGATGCAAGGTAGATTAACAAAAGATAGATCGATTTATTTTGACCAGGTTCTTTGTCATTTACTTTTTTGTAAATATAAAGTAAAATTGCAATGGCGGCTAAGTTTTTAATAAATGCTTCTAAAGGAGTCATTGGTATTAATTGTCCAAAACACCCACAATTTCCATTCATAGCTCCATGTTTATACATTTCAGTTGCTAAGTGGATATTGAAAACGACTAATAAGCCAATAGTAAAAGGAACAACCATTTTTTTGATGTGATGACCTTGAAGTATAGCAATTGCAATAGCAATTTCGATGGCAATTATGATTCTCGCATAATAAGGTGCTGTACAGAAATTGGCAATGTCTAAATCTCTCAATTGCTTTTCAAAAGCCCAGATTTTATTCGAAAACCCTGATTTCCAGGTATAATCAATCATTTTAGCAATTGCTGAAAGCATAAACAATATAAAAATTGAAATTCTAGCTATTAATGGAAGATGTTTTTTCATAAAGTTATTTTTAAAAGTATGTAAATATAGGTGTTTTTTGAAATAAATGGAATTGAATTTCAGTTAATTTTCTCCATCATATTTTCTGGTTTTGATAAGGGCTTGAATCCAAATTTATGATAAAGCAGGTGAGCGTCAGATGTTGCTAATCTCCATGTTTTAATATTTTGAAGTACATCCACATTCATAATATACGACATTAAATCCTTAGAATAACCTTTCTTACGGTAATTTTCATCAATAAATAAATCTAAAAGATACGCGAATTGAGAATAGTCTGTGACAACACGAGCGTATCCAATTTGATTATTATCCAGATAGACGCCAAAATTTAATGAGTTTTCAATGCATATTTTCATTTCTGAAACCGATCTATTTTTCGCCCAGTAAGTAGTTGAAATGAAAGAATGAATAAATTCAAGATCTAATTTTGATTTACAAGTATCGATTTCTATCTTATTCATTTTATTTTTTATTGCATAGTTATCTATTTTGATTCAGAAAAAATAATTTTTAACATTTATTTAGCATTTTTTTATCTAAAATTGTTCAGCTTTAGTGTAAATCGGGAACTGTTATCATCTTTTAATGAAACTCCTTTTGTAGCAATCATTTCCTTGTTTAATTCAGGAAGGGAAAGTGTTTGTACCGCTTCTAATAATTTTGGTTCTTGAAAATTTAGTTTTGTTGCAGTAACCAATTCAACCACTGTGTCATAAACCGTTTTTTCAATGATTTTTACTTGATTCACATATTTAATAATAGTATCATGGATAAATTCTTTCTTGTTTTGTACTTTAGAAGAGGCCGTAAGTTGATTTTGAGTTCCTTCTGTAGGATTTGGCCAAATAGTAATAAATAAAATAAATATAGCTGAAATAGCAAGTAAAGCTTGATATAAAGGAATCATTTTTACATTTTTTACTGATGGGGTTTGCAGCTGATGTGGAGTTATATTTTCAGGAAATATTTCAGATGAATCTGACATTATTCTTCTTTGTAAAGTAAATTCTTCTTCTGTTATTTGTGATTCAACAAATAATCTGTCAGATATCGATAGTTCTGAAAATGGTGTTGATTCAATTAAATCAAATAATCTAGTTTCATCGTTGTTTATGTTTTTTTCCATCTTAATTTAATTTAAAAAGGTTTGATTCAAATTTCGGATTGTATTCTTTTAGTTCTTTCGCCATTTTTTGAGTTGCATAAAATAAGCGAGACTTAACTGTTCCTAATGATGTTTCAGTAATATCTGCGATTTCTTGTAGACTAAAATGCTCCATGAATCTTAAAATAAAAGTAGTTTTATGATGTTCTTCTAGATTATTCAAACTTTTTTCAAGAAGAAGATTGAAAAATTCTTTTTCAGCTAGATTGTCGCTTAAAGAAGCTTTCGAATTGATTTCATAACCATCTTCAGAAATACGTTGTAGAAATGGATTTCTATAAGCTGTTTTACACATGTTATTTGCTATAGTGAATATCCAAGTGTAAAATTTCTTTTCAGGATCAAATAAATGTTTTTTCTCCATGATTTTCAAAAATAAATCTTGAACGAAATCTTGAGCTTTATCGATATCCTTGTTCAACATCTTAATAAAATAACCAAGCAGCTTTTTACTATACCTCTTGTGAAGTTCAATTAAAGCAGGATGAGAATGATGGTCCATAATTAGAACCATCAATTCTTCATCATTTTTTTGATTTATATGTATTGGGTGTAATTTCAAAATTAACTTGTTATTTTTCGATTATTTCCATTACTATTCTAAACCCAACACCACAGTCTGGTTTTGTATTTGTAATTTGTTTTTGAAAATTACATTCATCGAATTTATTATACCACGACCCACCTTTTGTAATTCCTTTTTTATTAATCATTTCTGAAACATTTCCAAACATACAAAAGAATCCAGATGCATTTGGTTTATAACTGTAAACTGTACCTGTAAGAAAAGCTCCATCATCAAAATATCGTCCGGTTATAGGTTGGTAATTAGCAAGATAACAAGTGTCATTGTCTTTGTTTTTAATGTATGGTTGATCATTAGGGAAACAAGTAATTGCTTTTTCGTTTCCTGATCCCGCAGCTTTTAACCATTCTTGTTCTGTTGGTAATCTGAATATAACTTGTGTGAATTCTCTATTTCTTTGAAGATTATATTGTTTAGTGAGCCATTCGCAATAGGTCATTGCAGACTCGTAAGAAACATTAATTAATGGGTAGTTGTCGTAAGCAGGATGCCAATGGTAGAGATTAACCATAGGGTTCTGAAGCATGACAGATGAAAATTGATTGACCCAAACGTTTGAGTCATACATAACTGTTTTGTACAAGTCGATTTGGTTAGATCTTTTTAAATTATCTAGGAATTTTGAATAATCTCCATTTGTAACTTCGTATTTATTCATTGATATTTTGTCTGAAATAGAAATCATATTTTTCTCAATTTCTTTTACATCTAATAAAGTAGTAAGTAAAGTAGGAGTGAATTTGACATCCTTTAAGACTTCAAATACTTCACTTTGTTGCCCTGATTTCTCACTAATTAGTAAAATATATTCTTCTAATTCTTTCATTTTAAATAATTCTTCACTTTCCTGATAGCTTTTGTATAACTTCAACATGGAAGGAAGGTACATTGAATTGAATTCATCTGAAATTTTATCTCCAATGTTGAATGCGAAAGTTTGTTTGATGTGATCTAATAAATATCTTTTCTCATAATTACGTCTGATGATTGACGTATTATCTATTGGTGTTGAACTGTATTTGTAAGAAAGACCATTTAAGTATAGATTTTCTCCCCATTTTGCTTCGTAGCTCTGAATAACTGAGTTGGATGTATAAATTGATTTTTTTGAATCAATTAAATGTTGCATTATTTTATTTTGATTTGTTTGAACATCTTCAGGTTTCGCATTTTTACAAATTAAATTTAATTGTGCGATTCCCATGTTTAGAAAAAGCTTGTTACGAAAATCATCTTCCATAATCATATATGAATTAATTACTTGAACATCTTTTCTGAATTGTTTAGCTGATTGAACGATCCAACAAGCATAAGTGTCGTTATCTCCTGCGGTTAAAAGGATTGCATTTTCATCTAATTCTGATAAAATATTATAACCCCAATTTAAAATTGATGAAGGTATTTCATTGTATTCAAACATTTTAATCGCGAATTTTTCAAATTCCTGTTGGTTTTGAATGTATTGATTGTGCAGCATTAGGTCGTCGTAAGTTCTTGCATCTAAAGGGTTTATATCATACGCTTTTTTAAGATACTTAATGTTTTGAAGCTCTAAATTATTATTTAAACTCATTAGTAAATTTCCTTCAAATGAATTTGGAATTGCTTTATAAGCATCTTCAGCAATTTGAGAACTTAGTTTTGAATATTTTTCACGTATAGCATCATTTTGAAGGGAATCTATTTTTTCATCGTTAAAAACATGTGCTAAAGCTCTTGTGGCTCTGTAGTAATTATACCAAGCTTCTCCGTTAAAATTATTTTTATCTACTTCAACTTTCCATAGTTTTTGTTGGGTTTCATACCAACTAACTTCATGACGTTCTCTTACAAAACTATGTACCGTTTCTAATTTTTGTGCATTTAGTTTAAAAGCACTTATGATCGTTAGGATTAAGATTATCTTTTTCATTTTATTTCTTTTTAAAAGAATCGTTGCAAATATCGTTATTTATCGCTAGCGAATTTTAATTCTAAAACTTGAACTTTTCAAGATGTTCGATTCTAAATTCGAAAGGAATACTCAGGAAGTTTAAAAAGGTTCATTTGAAAGTGAAAAAAATAAAAATTATTTAACCTAATAGATAAAACATTTATTACTACGGATAAAAAAGTTAACTTTGAATATTGAATAAAGTTAGTACCATGGAGGAAGTTGAAAGTAAATCGAATTTTAAGAAGTATTTATATGTAATTATTGTATTCTCAATTGTGATTGGTGGATATGTAATTTATTCACAAAATAAATCTCTCAAATCAGAAGAAGCGAATTATTCCAAATCAATCAGTGAAATGAATGCTGAAATGTTGGAATTGCACAATGAAATTAAAATTCTCAAAGGAACAAATAAAGAAATAAATTTCAAAAAAGATTCTTTACAAAATAATATGGATTTTTTATGGATCTATAAAACACTTGTTCAAGCTTCCAAATTAAGAGATGATGTCGGAACCAATTTTTCTTTCAAACCAGGGGATAAAGTTCGTTTAAAAATGGATTCAAGTGTTGTTATTATTACTGATCTTGTAATAGGAGGGAACACGTTTAATTATTATATACGATTCATTGTTAAAAATAATAAAGGTGTTATTTCTGAAGTTTCGCCTGTAGAATTGGAAAATTTATAAACCGATATGCGTATTTTTTTACTTTTTACTTTTTTAAGATTTATTCAATTTGGTTTTTCTCAAACTAATGTAAAGATTGAAATTCCTAAATTTGGTAAAAAAGATACGATTGTTGAACATGTTGGTTATTCCGTTTCGTATAACTCTTCTTTTCGTCAAGCTAATTGGGTAGCTTATCAATTAACTGCTTTTGAGACAATTAAGATTGTTGATCGGACTGATAAGTTTAAAGCTGATCCGAAAATTTTAAAGACAGATAATTCCAAAGATTACTTAAAATCAGGATATGATCGTGGACATTTAGCCCCTTCAGCTGATATGACTTTTTCTGAAATCACTATGCTTGAATCTTTTTACTTTAGTAATATGTCACCTCAAAACCCAAGTTTTAACAGAGGTGTTTGGAGTAAGTTAGAAGATCAAACAAGGGATTGGGCAAAGTTGTATGATTCAATCTACATAGTTGTTGGACCGATATTAGAAGATAGTTTAGCAACGATTGGGATTCATAAAATACCTGTTCCAAAACGATATTATAAAGTAATTCTAGATAATCATAAGCATCATGAAAAAATGATTGCTTTTGTGATAGAGAATAAAGAATCAAAATTAACCTTGCAAAAATTTGTTGTTTCAGTTGATCATTTGGAAACTTTAACGGGTATAGATTTTTTCCCTTTATTAGAAGACACCTTAGAAACTAAATTAGAGTCATCTATTTTTATAGAGTATTGGAAATGGAATAATTAACTCTAATTGTTTAAAGGATCAGTTTTAGTTTATTTCATCAAATTTCGGTAAACTTTAACTTTACAATTTTTTTAATTGGACCGGGACAAAAAGCTTCGTGACAATTAATGCATTTTTGAACAGATTCATTGTAATTTGTTTTCAATTCACCCTTTTTAGAGTTGGAAAGAGCTTTTAAACCTTTTAAATATTCGTCTGCTAAGATTTTGAAGGTTTCTGTTTTAACTGTTGGGTCTGTAGGTTTTGCAGAATGAATACTCCTGAATCTTTGAGGAAAGTCTCTGGGTAGAATTCCTTTAGTAATGGAAGTTTTTAAGCTTACTGATGTATCATACATTTCTCGCATAAGTAATGCTAATTCACTATCACCATTTGGGTTTAATGGTTCTTTAATGGAACAACTAGATCCATTTTTAGTAGGTTCTATTTTTTCTTTATGAAAGCTATTAAATTGATATAAAAGAGCAAGACATAAAAAAACAATAAAAACAATAGCTGGTTTACTTTTTAAGAATGACACCATGAGCTTCAAATCCAATTTCTGTTTCGGGTACTGTTATTTTACTTATTTCCTCTTTTGATTTACCGGCATCTTCTGCGTAATGTTGTAGGGTAGCAACTGAAGTTGTTTCTGAAAAGGCTTTTCCTTCAATTATGATAGTTTTTCCAGACGCATCTTTTGGAACAAAGAATCCATAATCTTTAAATTTGACTCTCATACTTTTGCCTTCACCAATATTCATGACCATCCAACATCCTTTTTTCTGGCAAACTTCAATTATTTTTCCTGTCAATTTTATATCTAATGAATCGATATTTTTCATTTTTGAAGCTAACAATTCACTTGCTATTGCATCGGTTTCAGTAATTGAATCACCAAAGTATTGAAATTCAGAGTTTTTTTTAGTGGTTTTATCTTCAGGAGCATTTCCACAACTTGATAAAATTGTGATTCCAAATATTGTTGCAAAAAATAGTTTATTCATGTTGAATAATATTAGTAGATATTAATTTTTCAGCTTATTTAAAAGTAAAATTAAAGTTTGCTAAACGTTTACTAAAAAAAAAAGGATGAAAGGTTTATTATCAATATTAAGATGAAGAATTTATTGATAGATAGATTTTAAAATACTCTCAAATTCGATTGAACCACAATAATTTTCTAGATGATGTTGTTTGCCAATAGAACTTACATCAAAAGTTTTAAGTGATGAGTTTACATATTTCACTTTAAAACAAATTTCTAAAATAGGAATTGAGTAATTGTGATTACAACCTAATGAAGTATTTCCATATTTATAAGGACCAGGTCCAAAAAGTAAAAATTTATCGTCTTTTTTTCTTAGTGCAAAATCATTTTCGTTGTATACGATTATTAATTTATAATTATCATTCTTATTAAATTCAACGGTTGAATTTCGTTGATAATAAAAATCGGTAATCAAGTTTCCTGAAATAGCAGGTGCTATCATACAAATAGTAATTTGTTGATTTGAAGGAGTAATGTTTATCTTATTATCAATATTTAACAAAGAATAGACAACTACTCTAGCACCAAGACTGTGGCTAAAAAAAATGATGTTACTTTTTTTTATGGATGTTACTATTTTTTTTAAAGAGTTACCAGTGAATGTTGCATTTATTTGAGCTTCTTCAAATAGTTGAAATAAATGTTTGTTATTTTGGGAATTTGCCGAAAAGCAACAGTCGTACATAGCATCCCAATAAACTTCAATATACAACGTGTTATTTTGTTTAATTTTAGAAATTGAATCTTTTAAGTTTACAAATCCTTGAACTGAGCTAATATCTCCATTTTTAGAAATATAGGATTTTCTATATCCGTGAATTAAAAAAGTAACTGATTGAAAAAAATCTGATCGTTTGTTTACATCTTTAGTAAAATTACTTGAGATAGAATCATTTAGTATATTGCAATTTTCAATACTGTACGATGAAAATGAACAATTATACTTTTTTGAAATAGAAATAAATTGATCTTTGTTTTCAGAGTACCAATCTGATAGAGAAAAATTATTTTCTTTTAACGCAGAATCAGATATTGTATAGGCTGGATATATAATTCCAAATTTATCAAAAAATAGGGAAGAGGCTGTTGATTCTAAATTTCTTTCACCGTACAAAACATTTCCAGACTGCCCGACAAGGTTTTGACTTGTTATTAGCAAAAGAATATAAACCAATTTTTCCATTTTTCTTTTAAATTATATTAATTTATAAAGTTACTAATATTTTAATTAGTAAATCTCTGGTCATATTTTTTAACTGTTCATCTCAATTATTTCAGTTTTGTCGCCATTTTTAATGATTGTTATCATGTTTTTACTCGTTAAAAGACTTTTTTATCCTTTAATAAAAAGATCTGTTATATATTTGTTAAAGGAAAATTAATTATAATTAAATACATAGCAAATGGAAACTTTAGATGTAACAGTAATAGAACCAAGATTAAAACACCCAACTATATTTGAAAAATTTGATGCCTTAGTTGGAGGTGATGCATTTATTATCCATAATGACCATGATCCAAAACCACTTTATTATCAAATGATTGCAGAAAGAGGACAAGTTTTTGAATGGGAATATTTAGAGGAAGGTCCTGAAACATGGGAGGTTAAAATCACAAAGTTAAATATTGGAGAAAAACCTAAAACGATTGGAGAGTTAGTTGCAAACGATTTCAGAAAAGCAGAAATTTTCAGAAAATTTGGACTTGACTTTTGTTGTGCTGGAAAAAAATCAGTGAAAGACGCTTGTAATGCAAAAGGAATTGATGCAGAATTAGTTCAAAAATCTTTGGATGAAATTGATGCACAAGTTGCTGATCATAACCAAGATTATAAAAGTTGGGATCTTGGTTTTCTAGCGGATTATGTTTTAAATACACATCATAAATATGTTGTAGATTCATTGCCGATTTTGTATCAATTAACGGAAAAAGTGGCGAGACGTCACGGCGAAGCTCATCCTGAATTGATTGAAATTGAACGATTATTCAATATTGTTGCAGATGAATTAACGGATCACATGGTTAAAGAAGAAAACATTCTTTTTCCATACATCAAAGAATTAGCATTGGCTAAAAAGAACAATACGAAAATGGAATCTTCACCTTTTGGTTCAATTGAAAATCCGATTAGAATGATGGAAAGCGAACATACATTGGTTGGAGGAGTTTCAGAAAGAATGAATGAATTAAGTAATGGTTACACTCCACCGTCGAATGCATGTGCGTCTTATAGTGTATTGTTTCACAAATTAAATGAATTCGAAAAAGATTTACATCAACACATTCATTTGGAAAATAATATTCTTTTTCCAGGTGCAATTGAATTAGAAAAAGAGCTTTTAAATTAATAATTTAAAAAATACCTTATGAAGATCAATGGAAAAACGAAAATTTCGACATTAATAAAGCATAATGTAGCAGCTATCGAAGTGATAGCTGCTATTAATTCACATTTTAATAAACTAAGAAATCCTATTTTAAGAGCTGTTCTGGCTCCTAGAGTTTCTGTGGAAGATGCTTCAAGGATTGGGAAATGTGAAGTTGATTTAATGCTTAAAAAGCTTTATGAAATTGGTTTTGAATTAGATGTTGAAGTTTCAAAAGTAGAAATTGGAAAGGAAGACAACAGGGATGTATTGAAAATTATTCAATCTGGAAAAATAATCTCATTAGATGTTAGACCTATACTTTCTGGAGGAGAAGATCCATTTTTGAAAATAATGGAAGTCTTGAAACAAGTGCCAGATGGATTTGTTCTAGAAGTTATTAATACGTTTGAACCAACTCCATTAATTAAAATTATTGAGAAAAAAGGGTATATAAGTCATATTGAAAGCAAAGGCGAAAAAGTAAAAACATATTTCACAAAAATTATGGAAACATTAGAAATGATTGAAGAGTGCAATACAGATTTTATTTGTAGCAATGCTGAATTTGAAAATGAAAGAGAAAAAATTAAAGGTCATTGCAGTGAAATAGATGTGAGAGATCTTGAAATGCCATTACCAATGATTACGATTCTAAATGAAATGGAAGAATTAGTGGAGGGGCAATCGTTATTAGTTCACCATAAAAAGGTTCCTCAATATTTAATACCTGAATTGGTAGAACGTCAATTTCAAGTTTGGATTACTGAAATTGAAGAAGGGTATGTAAAATTGTTAATTCATAAATAATGCAACATTTAGCTGGTCAAAACGCTCCATCTCCTTTTGTGGTTGTACCACATTTTGCTATTGGTGCAGCGTTTTGGTTAGTTGTTTCACTATTAATTGTACTATTCCCTGACTCCCTTTCTCAACATTTTTTCAATCCTAAATTACTAGCGATGACACATCTTTTGGTATTAGGATTTATCACGATGGTCATTTTTGGAGCACTTTATCAATTGATTCCTGTGATCATGGAAGAAAAATTACACAGTGAAAAACTAGCTATTTCATCTCTGTTTACTTTAACTTCTGGAACGATCTTTTTAGCGTATTCTTTTTGGAATTCCTCATTTAATAATCTACTGTTTTTTTCAGCATTTTTACTTTTGCTATCTGTGATTTTATTTGCTGTTAACGTTTTTAAGACAGGACTAAAATCAGTTAAAAAAAACACGGAAAAGAAATTTATAGTAACTTCTTTACTTTGGTTATTGTTCACTGTTCTTATTGGGGTGTTAATGACATTAAATTTAGTATTCCCTTTTTTAAAAATATCTCATTTAGAAGTTTTAAAACTTCACGCTCATGTAGGTATAATTGGTTGGATTCTTCAATTGATAATAGGTGTAGGGAGTAAGCTTCTACCCATGTTTATGGTGTCTCATAACTTGAATGAAAAGAAGTTGAAAATAGCTTATTATTTGATCAATATTGGTTTAATCGTGGGGACAATTTCAGTTTTTTTAGAAATTGGCTTTTTTGTCAATTTATCTGTTATTGTTGTTATAATAGGCGTCCTTTCTTTTCTATCTTTTATTTACGAAGCATTTTCTAAAAGAATTAAAAAAAAATTGGATATCGGCATGAAGCAAACTTTAATAGCTTTCTTAACCTTCGTTATTTCTTTGTTTTTAGTGTTATTAATAATTTCAAAGATCAGTATTTTTGAATCTATTTCAATTCAATTAAATATTTCATACATCGTTTTTTTGTTGGTTGGATTTATATCTTCTTTGATAATGGGACAAACCTATAAAACATTGCCCTTCATCATTTGGCTAAAAGTTTATCGGAATAAATTAGGGAAAGGGAAAATTCCTCTACCGATAGAATTATACTCTAGGAATATTGCTACTGCTCAATTGCTGATGTTTATTCTTGGTTTTTTTATTTTAATGATTGGTATAGTCATCACTGAAAATGGTTGTATTCGATTAGGGGCCAGTTTTCTGCTTTTATCAATTTTATTATACAATTACAATATTTATAAAATCATTTTGCACAAATCTACAATTTATGGAAAATAGAAAAATGAATTCAGAAGAGGCTACAGTTTTTGAATTATTAAAAGGGGTAATTGATCCTGAATTAATGGTGAATATTATTGATTTAGGTTTAATTTATGATGTTAAAATTATCAAATCAAAAATTGATATTGATTTAACATTAACTTCTGCTGGATGTCCAATGGGTGAGATGATTATTGAAGATGTTAAGCAATTAGTAGAATCAAATTATCCTTCTTTTGAGGTGAATGTAAATTTGGTATGGTCACCAGTTTGGACGTTGGCCTGTTTAACTGAAAATGGAAAAACTGCTTTAGGTCAGGGATAATTTAAAAATTGCTTAAATTCTTTCATCTTTTAATAAATAGAATTTTCAGCAAAATGAGTATTTTTGTGAAAGATTTTTAAATTATGAAACAGAAACCCGTTATTTTTTGGTTAAAATCAGGAATTGTTATGATCATGATTATGATTATGATTGGAGGAATTACACGTTTAACAGGTTCAGGTTTGTCGATTACTGAATGGAGAGTTGTTGGGGGAACTATACCTCCAATTGGTGACGAGGAATGGCAGATTGCATTTAAAAAATATCAACAAACTCCTGAATTCATATTGAAGAATTCTGATATGCAGCTTGAAGGATTTAAATCAATTTTCTTTTGGGAATATCTACATAGATTATGGGGTAGAATTATGGGATTCGTGTTTTTCATCCCTTATTTATATTTTTTAATTAAAGGTTATTTCAAAGAGAATGGACTAGCAGTTAAAATGTTTATTGTTTTGATTTTAGGTGGATTACAAGGTGCTTTAGGTTGGTTTATGGTAGCCAGTGGATTAGTGGATGAACCTCATGTTAGTCATTTTCGTTTAACAGCTCATTTATTAACGGCTTTGTTATTAATTACTTATTTACTTTGGTTAATTTACGAAGTGAAAATTGTTGCAAGCGAAGTTGAAAAGAAAAAGAATCATCCATTAAATTTTTTATTAAAAAACACATTGGGAATTGTGTTGTTGCAATTGGTATATGGTGGTTTTATGTCGGGGAAAAAAGCAGCTTACGCGTATCCAACATATCCAGATATGGGAGGTAAAATAATTCCAGACAATATGTGGTCAACTGGTGGTTTGAGTAACTTCACAGAGAATGTAGCTATTATTCATTTTATTCACCGTTTACTGCCTTGGATCATTACTGGATTAATTATTCGTTTATTTATTAAATTGAAAAAACTTCCCTTCGATTTTTCTCGTTTAAAAAGTAATTATATTTTAATTGCTAGTTTAATTGTTTTACAAATTATTCTAGGAATTAAAACAGTTTTATTGGATGAAGGTCAAATTTCAGTTTTCTGGGGGACAGCTCATCAGGTCGTTGGAGTAACTTTCTTTCTTTCAATTTGGTGGTTTTGGTTATCTTTGACACGTGTTTCTACTTCTAAAATTTAGTTTTTTACAGGTTTTATTTTTCAATTCATCTTTTTTGAATTATTTAGGTGCATTTGTTTGGATCATTATCGCCATTACATCCCAAAGAAAATGACACATAATAACGACATGAATACTTTTATATTTTTTATAAAAGAGTGCGAATGTTAAACCTATAAAAAAAGGACCGATTATTTGTGGTAAAGTACCATATCCAAAATGAATTAATCCAAATATAAGCGATGATAGTAATGATGGTAGAATTTTATGTTTCATAAATAATTCAAATCGAGGTATTAAATATCCTCTAAAAATCAATTCTTCTGTTACTCCGGCAGTTATAGATGTGAAAACAATTAGAGGTATGTTGTTTTTCATAATTTGATTCAGCTGTTCGAGTTTAACACTTTCATTATTAAGTTTAAATATCATTAATAATAGAGAAACAACGAATACAACTCCTAAGACAGACATAAAAGTGATGAAAATCTGTTGAATATATTCTAGAACTGAATAATTGGTTTCAGGCCATAATAGGAATTTTTGTTTTTCAATTTTAGAGACATAGAGATAAATTAAACCTAAGCAAATCCAATAATAAAATCTAGAAACAATAAATAATCCTTCAAAATTTGTTGTTATCGATTTTAAAACAGGAAAACTAAAAAATGGTCCTATAAAAAGCAGAAGAAGAGTAAGAATAATTCCAAGAATAATCGTTGATTTTTTTGAAGTATTTGATGTGTCCATTTTGATTCTTCGTCTTTGTTAAAAATTAATATCGATTAAATTTGACTTTATTTCAATTTATTAAGTTCATAAACTAAGCGAACAAATAGAATAAGGAAAATTAACAATGCACTAAATGTAATAATGATAATTTTTTGAGTTTTAGATTTTACTATTCTATAAATTACAAAGCCAATTAAACCTCCTAAACAACCTAACGCAATTTTAATTAAAGATCGGATTATTCCTTCTTCTACGATAAACTCAGCTAAATTCGCTATCAATATAAAAGGAAAAATGGTGAAAAGAGATACTGTTATTTCTTTTCTATATTTATTAAATTCACTCATTTTTTTAAAATTAATGATTTATTTTCAATATTTATATCAAAGTTAGAAAGTTTAATTTTCCCAAAATCTTTTTCAGTGTAATTATTATCAACTGTTGTGTTTTCTGGATCTGAAGCATTAAAAATGGTGTATTCATCTTTTGCTAAATTTAAATTAGAATTACATGAAAATAATAGCGAAAAGATTAAAATAGCTTTCAATAAATAGGTCTCCTTTAAATTTATCTTTTTGATTTAATCATTGAAAGTATTCTATACTTAAACAATGTCAATTATAAATATTTTAATTCTATAAACCTCATTCTTTTGAATAAAAAAAGCCTTCTGACAAAATAACATGTCATAAGGCTTTAAATATTTAAGTTTTGATACTTTGCTTATTCAGCTATTTCAGAATTAGAACTGTAATCAGAAACTGATTGATCACCTGCATAATAGAAGATAAAGATTTGACAAACATCTCTTAAAAAATCAATTTTTCCAATTTCAAAACGACTAATTTTTAAACCAGTTCTTTCTTCAATATCTTTTTTCATTTCTTCATAATGAACTGGTTTGATTAAATCAATTCTATCATATGTTACTGTTTTTCTTGTTTCATGCTTCATTAAGAAAATGTTTTCAATCGTATAAGTTAATACAATAACAACAGTATTGATTAAAGCCATTTCAGCAATACTTAATTTAGTATTAGCTAATGCGTTCACGACACTAATTCCAATGATCAAAAATAAGTAGGTCATTTCCTTGATTTCAATTGCATCAGTTCTATATCTGATGATTCCAAAGATTGCAAAAAGACCAAGTCCCATTCCTGTATCAATTTCTAATTTCTTTAAAGCGAAACAGAGAAAAAATGTGATGATTCCAATTAAATAATAGGTAAACAGGTAATCTTTTCTTTTGGTTTTAGGATAATATAAAACACGTATAATGATGGTCAAAAAGATTAAATTAATTGTAAGCAAAGTAATTAATTTATAGAAATCTTTATCAAACCAAGTTATACCTAAAAAGGTTTCTATTGTTGGATGTTCAATTATTGCTTTTAGTGAGATGAATAAATTTGTCATAGTTTATTTATAGATTTTAGTTTTAATAATTTTTCTTTGAAACGATTGTATTTGATTACGCCAACACCATATAATTCAATGGCTCCGACACAGTATTTACTTAAACGATAAGGACGAATAATGTTCTTTTTCATTAATTTATAAAAAGGTGAGTTGGGATTGACAACTTCTTGTTTTAACTCAGCTATCACCAAATTATTGAACTCAATTTTTGTTTCTTTCCATTGGAAAGTTAATTGAAAGTCAAGTGTAAGTCTTTCTTTTAATTCATTGTTTACCAAAGTTATTCTGTGAAAAGAATTCCACATTTTTGGTTCTAAATCAATGTCTGGACTTATGTTTTTTCGAAGGAATGCCAAATGATTTTCTTCCAATACATCAGGAATTGAATCAACCAATATTCTTTTCTTTTTGGTTCTACCTTTAACTTTATGCTTTATTTCAAGAAAATTCAAGTTGGATTCAACATAATTTCTAAAACGGACTTTGTGTCGATCTGTTCTTCCATTGTGATGATCTCTATAAAATTTAAAATTTTTGTGATCAAAATAAAGACTTCTATAAAAAGGAGTTCTTGTTCCTTCTATTTCTAAAGTCTTGTAATCATCTTTTAAATTTTCTAAAATAAGCTTAAATGCAGTAAAACTAAAGGCAAACTTAGTGTCCACCCGATTCATCAGTTTTACTTCATCCATTTCACCTAAAGTGATTGGAGTAAATTTACTAATGATATCTTTTAATTCCTTTACTAGCATGAAGGTAATGTATTAAAATTTAATAGAATAATCAAATTATTGAACAGTTATTTTTCCTGTAGAAATATTTTTGCCTGCCTGATTTAATTTGTAAATATACATTCCATTTGATAAAGTTCCTCTTTCTATTTTAAAAATATTTTCTTGTATTTTATCCATTGATTTTACTTTATTTCCTAAAATGTCATACAATTCAAATGTAGTGTTTTCATTTACAGTGATTTCACTTGAAATAGAAATTGTTGTTGAAACTGTAAATGGATTTGGAAAAACATGCGTATTATTCTCTATCATATTCAATTCATTCAAACCTACTGGCGAGTCATATTTAATAGTTAAAATGTTTTTTTGTTCAGTTAATAAAGAACTATTTCCTGTTACGTAAATGTTATTAGAATTGTCTATGGCAAACGCATTAATTCCATCCGTTAAATGATCATTTCCATCATACGATTTCTCCCAAACTTTTAATCCATTAGAATGGTATTTAATGAATGTAAAATCAGTGTTTGAAACTAAAGATGTTCCGTTGTTAGATTCTCCAGCGACAACGATATCACCTAAATTATCAATTTTAATTGAAGTTGGAACATCGTTTCCCATAGCTACCCCATCAAATGATACAAGCCATTGTTGAACTCCAGTAGAATTATATTTTACAGTTGCAAAATTGTCCGTCAATCCATTAGAACTTTGACCTGTAACATACGAGTTTCCAAAAGCATCAATAGCAATAGCTGTTCCTCTATCATCACCTGTAGTACTGTTGTATAAAGTTGCCCATTGTTGAACTCCAGAAGTATTGTATTTAATTGTAACAAAGTCATCATCCATGCCATTGTTTGTTCTACCAATTATAAATACATTACCCGTTGCATCAATTTCTAATCCTGCTGGTCTGGCGGTTCCGTTAGTACTTGAATAAAGTGCTTCCCATAATTGAACACCTGTTGAATTATATTTAACTGTCGCAATGACATCGTAAGTACCATTAAAACTTTTTCCTGTCACATAAGTATCTGTTCCATTTTGTTTAATTCCGATTGGAATATCTGAAGCATTTGAACTACCATTGTAACGATTAATCCATTGTTGAACTCCAGTTGAATTATATTTTACAATAAGATAATCTTCATTCCCTACAGGACTCGAATAGCTAGATCCTATAACAAATACATTTCCAGTAGCATCAACAAGCAGGTTTGATGCTTTGTCAGATCCATTTATAACTGCATTATTGTATTGTGTAGACCAAGATAAAATTCCTGTAGAAGTGTATTTGGAGGTGATGAAATTGTATCCAGTTATACTTTCTTTTGCATAACCAGTAATATAAACATTTCCAGCAGCATCAACTGCTATATCCATTGCTTCGTCTGAATTGTTACTAGTCCCATTGTATTTTTTTGTCCATAAAGTATCGCCAATTGGACTCAATTTAACTACCAATAAATCTTTTTCTGATCCTGCGTTGTATGTATAACCTGCTAAATATGAGTTTCCTGAAGCGTCAACAACTATTTTATTTACGTTATCAGAATTATCTCCTTTTCCATTGTAATTTTTTGCCCAAGCTAAAGTTCCTGTTGTTGTATATTTGGCAACTAAGGCATCTTTTTGTGTAATTAAATTGTCAGATCCTCCAGCAATATAAATTGTTCCTGATCCATCAATTGCTAGTGTATTAGCTCCATCAGATAAGTTAGAAGTCCCGTTGTATAAAATCAACCAAGATTGAACACCTGTTGAAGTATAACTAATTACAAGACAATTATTATTCGTAACAGTTAAACTAGCATCAGCATCATATTGACCACAAACGATAACTTTTCCAGTTCCATCAACTTCTATTCCACTCGGTGTATCAGATCCGTTACCTGTTCCATTATAAGTTGCGGCCCATTGTTGAGAACCTGATAAATTATATTTAATTGTTGCAAAATTGTAGTTTGTAAGTGCACTTATGTCACTATCCGATCTTCCAGTTACATAAACATTTCCAGAACCATCTACCGCTATTGCTGTTGGTTTTTCATCTCCTGTTCCACTATCATAAACAGTTCCGCCTCCCCATAAATCCAAACCATTCGTTGAATATTTAATAGTTAAATAATCATCATCTGTTCCATTATTACTTCTTCCAGAAACATAAACATTTTCGGAGGCATCTATTGTTAGTACTTCAGCTTTGTCCTTGTCTCCTGAATCAAATGCTGTTAACCAAGTTTGAACACCACCTGTTGTATATTTAATTGTTACGAAATCATCATCTGTACCATTGTCACTTCTTCCTGAAATATATACAACTCCAGCACTTGTAACTGCCATTCCAGTTGCCCGGTCAGTTGCATTTCCTGCTCCATTGTATCTATTAGCCCAAAGTTGAAGACCTGTTGAAGAATATTTTACGGTTGCATAATCATCATTAATAACAGCGGCATCAACATCGTTATCACTAAATCCTGTTACATAAACATTCCCTGTTCCATCAACTCCAATTGCAGTTGGCATTTCATCTTGATTATAAATGTAATTGTAAGTAGCACTCCATTGAAGAACTCCTGTTGCTGAATACATGATTGTTAAATAATCGTCTTCACTTGTTGCTCCTTTTGAAACTCCTGTAACATATGTATTTCCAGATGCATCAATCACAAGTTCTAACGCTTCATCGTCAGAATTCCCTGAACCATCCATTTTTCTTGTCCATAAAGTGTCACCTGACGAATTCATTTTAACAGTTAAGAAATCTTTTTTGTTTCCAGTTGAAACGGAATATCCTGCTAAATAAATATTTCCTGAGGCATCGACTTTTATAGCATTAAATTTATCAGAATTATCACCCTTTCCATTATATTTTGAAAGCCATTGTTGAGTTGGAGATTGTGCAATTATAGCTTGAAGAGAAGTTAAAAAAATGAGAAGCAATACTGTTTTTTTCATAGTTTAGTATATTAAATTATTGTGAATATACTAAAAAAAGGATATATACACTAAAAGATAGGACGTTTGTAAACTTAATGTAGTTGGTTGTTTCGTGATCATAAACACTAATTAAAATTAAGCGATTGATTTTTAATCTATTACACAAATTTTTAGAGTATTCATATTTTTGTTTTCGGTTACGGTTTCGGTTTCTATTTTTAACGTATAAATACCTGGTGAAAGTTTATTAGTAGAAAATTCGCAATTAGTATTTGAGAGTATATTTTTTGTTTCTATCAATCTGCCCATATTATCAAACAATTCAAGTGTGTAATTCCCTTTTTCATTTATATAAACATTAAAAAATTGATTCGCTGGATTCGGATAAATTGAAATTGACGATTCTAAATTATTTTCATTTAATCCACTGTAACAATTAGGAGCATTAAAAGTAGTAGGATTTTGAATTTCAAAAGTACCAATTCCATCCGGACATCTACCAGTAGAAATGTCTGTAGTAGAAGCTGAATAAGAAATTGAATCAAAAATTGATGAAACTCCATCACTCAATATAATAATATCGGCTGTAGATGATAATTTGAAGTTGCAATGAATTTCTGTTGTTGATGAAACATCTTGGTCAGCCCAAACAATTAAATAACCATTTGCAGGAATAATAGCACTTGCGGGAAATGCAAATTTGGTGTAATTATTCACATCATCCGAAAGATATAAGCCTGATAAGCTTAAGGCATCATTTGTTAAATTATATATTTCTATCCAATCATCGTGTTGACTTTGTTCATCTATAGCATCCGTTTGATTAGAAGCTAAAAATTCATTGATAACAATTTGACCCAATGTGGCTACTGGAGCATTTGAAACAATAGAATAGAATTCATGTTCAGCTCTTTGTGGTGAAAATTTACCAGCAATCTCGTTTTCTGCATAAATGTAATATTGTCCTTCTGATGTTAACATTGTTAAAGATACTCCATAAACATTATCACCTGATAAACCATCATTATGTGCTCCATCATCATACATTAAAACACGTGTGAATTTATCTGTGTAATCAAAGCGATAACCTAAATAAACAGCCGATGAATTTGTATTGATTACGTTTGCAGTAATATCAAATATGCTATTAACTGTCGGATTAATAACACTAGAAGTAATTGCTGAAATTGTTGGAGATGATGCCGTAAAATCTGGAGTTGCTAATAAATAAGTCATTCTAGCAGTCATTAAGTTACTAATTCCAGGTACTGTATAACTTCCAACAACCGTATTAGCTGTCAGACCATTTTGAAATTGTGAGTAGGTGTAAAATTTATTTACATCTGATTGAACAGCAGTATCAATTATAGTTTGTAATTCAGATGATAAAGTTTGATATTCATTGCTTGAAAACATTTCTTCTGAAATTGTTTTCATATGTGCAATATACATTCTTTTGTACATAGGATTATTTAAAACATCATTAATTAACGGCCAGTTTCCATCTCCAGAATGAATGGTTGGAGAAAGCTGTTCCATGTTGATATTTGTTAATGTTCCCATACTTGAAGTTCCGCTTCCTAGATATGGAAACCCTCCAATCGACATGTTTAAATCCCAAATTATAGGATTAAATCGATTTGTATTATCCTTGTATAAATAATAATTTTGAGCAAAAACACCTGAATAACTATCTAAATTTACGGTAACATTATTAAACGCCAACATCCAAATAACTCGATCCATATCCAATTCATTTTCAATAGTTGAAGGCGTGTTTGTTACAGTGTTTGTTAAGTCTACTAGTTCAGACCAACCTGTATTCGATTTCATTTCATAAAAGTTATAATATCCTGTTGAATCAACTGAAGGGATGTTTTTTAAATTACTTTTAGTAGTTGGGCTTGGATTCGCAATAGGGTTACATTTAATAAAGGTATTGTTAGATGAATAAAAATGTTCTGCAACAAACTTTTTATTGATTGACTCATCATTTGAATATACACCTGTATAGCTGCCATTAATGTATAATTGAGCAAAATTTGATCGAGGACAATCCATATAATTCCCTAAAATAGAGTAGGCTAGAACTTCACGTATCATTGAAGGATCGGCATAGCCATTACCTAATTTTATATCTTTGAATCCTTCATAATTATTTGACTTATATTCATCTAAAGAAATATGAATAGGGTTTTTATTGTTCAACGAATTATACGAACTATTGCCTTTGTATTTAACGCCAACACTATCAAAAGCAATTCCATTAATAAGAACGGAATCTGCCATTATATATCCTTCTAATCCACTTTTAGAAGTATCTAATTGATAGTCCCAATCCACTTGACTGAAATAAATTTCTATTTTTTGAATTGTAGAAACATCATATAAAGTTGTTTGTGAAAATATATTATTAAATATAAATAGTAAGGGAATAAAGAGGAGTGTAAGAAGACTTTTCATAGCTTGAAATTTGATTGTAAATATTTCCCCGTTTGGAGGGGACAAAGGGGGAGGATACTTTTTTTTTGGAGGGGTAGAGGATATCCTAAATTTTAATATTAAAAGTAAATGATTTAACTCACATTTTTCCTCCCCCTCGATCCCCCTCCAAAGGGGGAAGGAAAAAAAATAGATCGTTTTTTATTGAATAATTAATCGCTGATTTGAAAGGTAAATTTCATTTTCAGTAGAAATTGAAAGTGTATATACACCATTCTCAAGATCATCTTTTTCAATTTCTAAAATAGGATTTGAATAATTACAATACATTCTTACCGTTTCTCCCAATCCATTATAAATTCGAATTGTATGAATTGATTGATTGTCTTTAAATTGTAAAATTGAATTACTTGACATTGGATTTGGGTATAACTTGGACGTATTTTCTGCTTTTTTCTCTGAAATTTCAGATGAATCAAAACAATTATCACATTCAGAAAAACAAACAGTATTTAAAACGGAATCTTTTATCACATTGATTTCACGGTGATCTGAGATTGAACAAGAGGATGGAACAATTTCTTGATCACCAATTGTTTTACCATTAACAAACAAATATTGAATTGATAAGTAATTGGTGTCGATGTATGCAATGTATTCAAAAATAGAATCTTGAAAACTATATAGTCTAATAGTTTCTGGTTGCCATGATTGGAATGAACCACTTAAATGCACACCTAAACTTGAAGTAGTTTCATTGGTCATATTGACTTTGAATCTTATTAAATCAAATCCTTTAGGAGCATTTTTAGAAAATTGAATTGCACCAATAAACGTTGTGTCATTTGCTAAAGAATCAATATAGATCCATCGATTGTCATTGAAATTATATCCAACTCTCGATTCTTCTGGAACAAATTCAGTTTCATAGAATTGATCACCATTTAAAAATTTATACTCATACTTTGCAAAAGCTGGTATGTCTACAATTACACTAAAAATATTTGTATCTACAATTTCTCTAATCATAGGAGTAGTATTTGACATCCAATCTCCACCACTATATCCCGCAAGAGTTTGGAAATCACCAGTGATATGTACTCCTGTAGAAAGTAAAACTTGATCTCTCATGTCAACCGAAAATTTAACTTTTTTCGCAAATGAGAAAGTGCTGAACAGAAGTATGCAAAGAAGAAGTGTGTATTTTTTCATGTCTAAAATTTAAAAGTGATAAAAAAGGATTCACTTTCATATACTTTATAAAAGTGAATCCTATCTGTCTGAAGTAGCAAACGGTATTATTTTAAAAGAGTAATTTTCTGAATGATCGTTCCCTTACTTAAAGTTTCAATTTTCAAGAAGTAAATTCCATTGTTGTAATAAGATAGGTCTAAACTATTTATATTCGATTTATTCATTAATTCCTTACCTGTTGCATCTGAAATTGTAAGTGTGTAATTTTCAGTTCTAATTTCAGAATCATTAAATATAACCATTCCGTTAGAAGGATTTGGATAGATCGTTACTTTCACTTTTGATGCTGTTTCATTTATTCCATTTGATCCACCACCAGAAGTGTACGTGAATTCAACATATTCAGAATAATAATAAGCACATCCATTTGTATCTGTAATTCGAACCATGTAATTACCTGATTCATTTGGAGTGTATATTTGACTCGTTGCAAATGTAATAAGTTCGCCATTTAAATACCATTGATAAGTAGTTGCCGAAGATGCAGTTAAATCTGTAGATGTAGTAGTAATTGTTGGTTGAGCAGCTGGGTCATTGTTAATGTAACAATCATCAAAACGATATGCATGAACCAATGTTCCTCCTGGTGTTATTGTCCAAATGGTATTTCCTGCAGGATCAACTTCGTAAATCGAACCTAAAAAAGCCATACAAACCAACATGTTTCCGTTTGGTAATTGTTCAGAATTCCCTTGGTTACTAGTATATCCATTACAAGCGTGTCGTAATGTGTAAGTTGAAGGTAAATATGCAGCTCCTGCAGTTAAGTCATAAGTATATCCATTTCTTGGTGTTAAAACTTGGTCAACAGAAGATTGAGAAGCTGAAACTCCTTTATTTACAAAACCTACTAAATAACCTACATTTGGAACTCCTTCAGGAATAAAATGAGCATCATGTACAACATTTAAAACAGCAGCTCCAGTTGCTCCATATACTGCTGGATTACCATAACGGTATAAAAAGTCTCCTCCTTTGTTTGAATTTCCACCTGAATGAGTAGCAGCTTCTGCAGTTGTAGTACTGTGATCGATAATGTACATTTCATTTAAATTATGAGAACTAAACGAAATTTGATCTAATATTGGATTGTAATCTAAACCATTCATATGCATGAAATCTTTAGAAGCACTGTAATTGATGTTATATAAACCTGGATTATTTACAATTGAAGTTTGATAATTAGCTTTTGTTGCATCTACATTTTGAACCAAATGATCCCATAAATGCCATTCCCAAACGATATCACCAGTTGTAGCTCCAGTTTGTTTAATTTCTATAATACTTTCCGGCCACATTGTTTGACCATAAGTTGAACCTGCAGCAGTTACTTCAGTACTCGTTTTTAAATCATAAGCAATAATTAAAACATTTCCATTTGGCATTGCTTCGATATCATGATGAGAACAATGAGTAGTGCTAGAATAAGTATAATCCCATAGTATGTTTCCATCCCAATCTACTTTTTGAAATTCACCAGAAATGGGGCCTCCAGTAAAAGAAACACCTGATTTTTTTACGGTTCTTAAAATTATTCCACCTTGCAATAAATAGGTTGAATAGGCTGTTTGCGTAGCAAAAGTCCAAGAGTGTGTTGTTGCTCCAGTTGTATCAATAATTACAGCAGTTGTTCCATTTTGAGTTGCGTATAATGTATGATTTCCCCATTGTTGAGCATTGGCAATAGAAAATGATGTGATTCCAATTGCTAATAAAATAGTTTTAGTAAGTTTTTTTAATTTCATAATAAGAAGAGTTAATTAGTATTGTAATTGTTACAATTTGTATTAGACGACTTTTTATTTTTATTCACGTGGATTATAAGTTCACATAATAGAATCGTTTTTTCGAATAGCTATTTCTTGATACAAATAAAGAAAACTCCTTTCGGTTTTTCAAAAGTTATCGGTAAACGACAGAAGTGTATCGGAGAAATATTTATTTGATTTTATTCTTTAAGTAAAGAGAAATCAATTTTATAAGGCTTTTATTGACAAGTTGTGATCTTAAAATGATAAGACTCTTTGCCTCCAATAAAGAGTCGGTGAATCAGAAAATATATTTGAAAAAATAATTTATAATCATCAAATAAATTATTTTTTCTATATTAGTAATGAAAATAATAATCAATTGTTTGTTATTCATTTGATGATCTAAAATAGAATATATGAAATTAGTTTTTGCTTTTCTTTTTGTTTCTGGTTTTTTTAATCTTACATCTTTTTCTCAGGATTGGGCTAATTTGAATAGGTATAAATCTAAAAATGATTCATTACCTCTCCCTGTTGATAGTTTGACTAGAGTTGTTTTTATGGGGAATTCAATAACAGAAGGATGGGATGGACAATATCCTTCTTATTTTTTAAAACACCCTTCCTATATAAATAGGGGGATTGGTGGTCAAACAACCCCTCAAATGTTGGTTCGTTTTAGAGCTGATGTCATTCGTCTTAAACCAAAAGTAGTTGTCATTTTAGGTGGAACAAATGATATTTGTGGTAATACGGGACCATCAACAGTTGAAAT
>CANJKA010000010.1 GCA_947474675.1 Flavobacteriales bacterium | reverse complement strand
TGTTGTCAATACAGTTCCTGTTGTGTCTTCAGCGGTAACAGTAAATAGTACAACTCCTTGTGTTGGGACAACTCTAAACTTAGGATCATCATTGGTTGCAGGATCAACTTACGCATGGAGTGGACCAAATGGATTTACATCAACTTTACAAAATCCATCGATTGCTAATATTCAAACTAATGGAGCAGGAACATATTCATTGGTTGTAACAAATACTACTACAGGATGTTCTTCAGTTGCAAGTGCAAATTCATCAATTGGGGTTACAGTAAATGCTTTACCTGTTATTTCTTCAGCGGTAACTGTAAATAGTACAACTCCTTGTGTTGGAACAACACTTTCTTTAGGTTCTACATTGGTTGCAGGATCAACGTATGCTTGGAGTGGACCAAATGGATTTACTTCAACTCTGCAAAATCCAACGATTGCTAATATTCAAACAAATGGAACTGGAACTTATTCATTGGTTGTAACAAATACTACTACAGGTTGTTCTTCAGTATCAAGTTCAAATTCATCGATTGTTGTAACGGTTCAAACATTACCTGTTGTATCTTCAGCGGTAACAGTAAACGATAATACACCTTGTGTTGGGACAACTCTTTCTTTAGGATCTTCATTAATTGCAGGAGCGACTTACGCATGGAGTGGACCAAACGGTTTTACATCAACGTTGCAAAATCCTACAATTGCTAATATTCAAACAACAGGAACGGGAACTTATTCATTGGTAATTACAAATACTACTACAGGGTGTTCTTCAGTTCCAGATATAAATTCAACAATTGGAGTAGTTGTAAACGCTTTACCTGTTTTACCATCAGCAATAACAGTAAATAATACAACTCCTTGTGTTGGAACAACACTTAACTTAGGATCTTCATTAATTACAGGAGCGACTTACGCATGGAGTGGGCCAAACGGTTTTACATCAACTTTACAAAATCCTACAATTGCTAATATTCAAGTTGCAGGAGCAGGAACTTATTCATTGGTTGTTACAAATACCTCTACAAGTTGTCCTTCAATTACAAGTACAAATTCATCGATTGCAGTAACAGTAAATACATTGCCTGTTTTACCATCAGCGGTTACAGTGAACAGTACAACTCCTTGTGTTGGGACAACTCTAAACTTAGGATCTTCATTATTTGCTGGCTCAACTTACGCGTGGAGTGGACCAAACGGTTTTACATCAACTTTGCAAAATCCATCGATTGCAAATATTCAAACGAATGGAGCAGGAACATATTCATTGGTTGTTACCAATACAGCTACAGGATGTTCTTCAGTTGCAAGTGGAAATTCATCAATTGGAGTAGTTGTAAACGTTTTACCAGTTTTGTCAAATTTTGTATTGTTGTCTAATCCTTCTCCTTGTATTAATTCATCTGTAAGTTTTTCTGCACCGTTACTTGCAGGAACTACTTATTCATGGAGTGGACCAAACGGTTTTACATCAACTCTACAATATCCAATTATTTCTAATATTCAACCTATTAATAATGGAACTTACACGTTGATAATTACAAATACTGCAACAGGGTGTTCTTCAATTCCTGACATAAATTCTTCAGCAAATTTAACAGTAGAATTAGCTCCAGTTATCTCATCAGCGGTAACGGTAAATAATACAACTCCTTGTGTTGGGACAACGCTTAATTTAAACTCTGTATATGATCCATTCTTTGCTTATTTATGGAGTGGGCCAAATGGATTTACATCGATCTTACAAAATCCAACAATTTCAAATATTCAATTAGCTGGGTCAGGAACATATTCGTTAAATGTAATGGATATGAACACAGGTTGTTCTTCAGTAGTAAGTGCAAATTCATCAGTTGCGGTAACAGTAAATGCTTTACCTGTTGTTTCTTCAGCAGTAACAGTAAATGATAACACTCCTTGTGTTGGAACAACTCTAAACTTAGGATCACCATTGATTGCAGGATCAACTTACGCATGGAGTGGACCAAACGGTTTTACTTCAACGTTGCAAAATCCAACGATTGATAATATTCAAGTTGCAGATGCAGGAATGTATTCATTGGTTGTTACTAATACAGCTACAGGATGTTCTTCAGTTGCAAGTGCTAATTCATCAATTGGAGTAACGGTAACTGCTTTACCTATTGTTTCAGCATTTATTTTAGTAAATGATAACACACCTTGTTTGGGTACTAATGTTGATTTTATTGCTCCATTGATTGCAGGGTCAACTTATGCATGGAGTGGACCAAACGGTTTTACTTCAACGTTGCAAAATCCAACGATTACCAACATTCAAGTTGCAGGAACAGGAACTTATTCATTGGTTATTACAAATACTGCTACAGGGTGTTCTTCGGTTGTTTCTCCAACAACTCAAACAAGTTTAAATATTTTACCACTTCCTGTAATTTCACCTTCGGTAACAGTAAATGATAATACTCCTTGTGTTGGAACAACCCTTTCTTTAGGATCATCATTGGTTGCAGGATCAACTTATTCTTGGAGTGGACCAAACGGTTTTACATCAACTTTGCAAAATCCTACAATTGATAATATTCAAGCAGGAGGAACAGGAGTTTATACATTAGTCCTAACAAATGCAGCAACTGGATGTTCTTCAGAAAACACAATTAATTCACAAGTATATGTAAATGTTGAGGTATCTCCTATTTTAACTAATACGGTAACTGTTTCTGATAATACTCCTTGTGTTAATCAAACAATTATGCTTTCTTCTGATATAATTACTGGAGCAAGTTATTTATGGAATGGACCAAATGGTTTTACATCAGCTTTACAAAATCCAACAATATCAAACATTCAAATTGCAGGATCTGGAACATATTCATTGGTTGTTACAAATACTGCTACGGGATGTTCTTCAGTTGCTAATATTAATTCGTCTCTTATTGTTGCTGTTTCACAAATACCAACTTTCAATTTACAAGATTCTGTATTAGAATGTTCTTCTTCAGTTTCCACAATCTCATTAGGTAATTTTGATAATTATTACTGGTCAACAGGAGAAAGTACAAATTCGATTAATGTTTCTAACACAGGTTGGTATTCTGTTTATGTTGGTAATAATGGATGTAATTCTTTGGTTGATAGTACATATATTGAATTGTTTACATCTGAAATTAATATTAAAACACCTGGGCAAATTTGTGTAGGAGATTTTGTTGAATTTGAAGGTGTTGGAGGTGGTTCATATTTATGGAATGGACCAAATGGTTTTACTTCAACGAATGCCTTTAATAGTATTTTATCGGTTAATGATCAAAATTTAGGAACGTATAATTTGCTTGTAACTTTCCCTAATGGATGCCATTCAAATAGTGAATTTGAATTAGAAACTTTAGGTGATAAAATTTGTCATGAAATTCCAGAAATTATTACTCCTAATAATGATGGGGAAAATGAATTTTTTGTAATTGAATGGTTAGAACAATATCCAGATAATAATCTTCATATTTATAATAGATGGGGAGAACAGATATTTAACGCTGAAAATTACAAAAATGATTTCAATGGAATATCAAATCAAAAATTTAATGTAAATGAATTATTATTACCTTCTGGAACTTATTTCTATATTTTAAATTTAGATAAAAATACAGTTAGAAAAGGAACAATTGAAATTCAATATTAATAAAAAAAGGATAATTACAAAAATAGCTGTCTAATTAGACAGCTATTTTTTTTTGATTTAATTGTGATTAAGTAAAAGCTTTAAATATTGTCGTTTTACGGCTTTTTGCGATATCATTTGCTAGTTTTAACATCTTTGTGTTGTCAATAGATTTATAACTCTTTGTAGTTCTTCTTTCGTGGTCAAATCCTGCAAAAACTTCAATAGTTCCTTTTTCATGAAAAACCCAAACATATTCTTTTTCATTTTCCATTTTAAGCAGCTTTTTTATGAATAGATGAAATTGTAGATAAATTAGAATTTACTAATTCTATTATTTCAGCATTATATTCTGATTTTTTATTTCCTAAACCTCTTGATTGCTTAATAGACATTGACAATAAATCAACTTCCACTGTTTCAATAATTTCCCCTAAACGTTTTACAGATAATATCAATGATGATTCCTCTTTATAATATTCATTTGTGTAAACACAATGATTAAGAAGTTTTCCTTCTTTCATAAAATCTTCAACTTTAGTAATAACGTTTATTTGTAAATCTCCTTTTTCAAAAGAAATTCCGAAATAATTAGATTTACTCAATTTGTATTCTTCTTCATCTACTGCTAATCTTTGGATCTGTAATATTTTATCTTCAGCATCCTCTTTTTCAGCTTTTTTCTTCATTAATTTATCATGACTTTCCTTTAAATTTTGAGGGCAAATAAATTTAATATTAGAAGTATCCTTATTAAAATATTTTAATAAATTAAAATAATCTCTCCAAATTCCAAAATCATTAATTGTATAATTATGTTTAATACATAATTTTATTGAACTCCAATTTTCATTAATAAATATCATGTCTCCATTATATTTTACAAACCTTTCTAATAATTTAATTTGATTCGATTTTAATAAAGTCTCAGCTTTACTGTGCTTTAAAAGAACGGAAAACAACTCTTGAGGTTCTAATCCAAAATCATTTCCTTTAAATCCATTTCTTTTAATAGATGGTAAGATTTTCTTTAAGGGATAAATTTCAGGGTTATATGCAAAAACAAAATCTTTTATAGAAAATTTAGATTCCAAATACCATTGATCAACACAATACGTTCTATAATTTCGCTCTATTGCAACTGTAGTAATGTTTCCTTTTGGATCAATCCAATGTTGAACAACCTCTTTTGTAATATAATTTGCAGGAGTATTTTTCTTAACCTCTTTTCTTAAAAGAACAATTCTAACAACTTGAAATTCTTTAACTGTTGTTAATATTGACATATAATTTAGAGAAAAACTAATTTTATTATCTATTATATCAAGTTTTTTTTCACAACAAGGACAAACAACACCAACAACTTCTTCCTGCCATCTTGAATTTTCAAAACTCCATGATTCTCCACAGTCAAGACAAAACATTTTTTTTCTTGATATAATTACATGTGATTTAAGAAGTTTTTTAAATCCCCAATCTTTTTGTTTTTGTGTAATTAATGGTAACTTATCAGTTAATTCAATTACTCTTTTTTGTAGAACTGTTTTTGCTATCATGGTATTAAATATTAGAACAAGGAAGCTTGGTTTGTTGATATACCTTTATTTACCTCTGTTTTTTGTAAAAACTTATTTCTTTCTTTCAGTTTTGCAGTTTCTCTTGCTTGTTCAAAATCAGCTATAGCTTTCTGTTTAACTTCTGCTTTTTCTTCTTCCGATAATTCAACAAAATGATTCACAACTATTTTTCCGTTTAAACTATTTCCTACTTCAATTTTATCTTCATCATAATAATGTAAAGCCATTCCATAAATTTCTGAATCTTCAAATCCATTTAATCCACTATTTTTGACTTCATTCAATATATATGTAACACAATCATCAATATTCTTATTTTCTTTTTTTAATGAAATAGCAAAAAGTGAATCCTCTTTTGCATAATTTTCTAAATAAGAATTTATTGCATTTTTAAAATTTTCTGTTCCTTTACTCATAATTCAAAGTTTTATATTAACTAAATAAAAAATAACCTACTAAATCTGCTTTTAACCATTCTACTGCTTTTAATTCTTTTGCTTTTTTAAGCAATTCTTTTTTTGAAGATGGTGTACCTTTTTCAAAAAGAGTAGTTCTATTCCAACCTGTTAGTGAACAAAATTTATCTAATGAATCCAATTTTTTAACGTGTTTAGCCATGACTATCTTTTTTAATAATTTCCCTTTCTTTCTATACTTAAAGATACTGATTATTAAGTGTTTATTTAGATTTAAAGAACAACAAAATCCAAATTTCCGCACCTCCCCCTAAAGCCTTTTCACACTAAGCTCATCTATAAAAAAATAATTTTGTAAATAAGTTCATTATTAGGGTAAGGTATAAAATAGCACGTTAGTTTTAATGTGTTATTTTGGCTTTAAGGGTGTATGATATTGCCACCCTAATAATATACACTACTTTTATCTGGAGATAAATGAAAAAGAATGAAAATAAAATATATTAGAGTTTCTACAATTGAACAAAATACGATACGACAAGAAAAAAATTCAAAAGGTTTTGATAAAGTTTATATAGACAAAGTAAGTGGTTCTATTTCCTTTTTTGTTAGAAAGGAAGCTTTAAAATTAGTTGATGAGATAAATAATGGAAATATAAAAGAAATTCATATTAATTCTATAGATCGTTTAGGAAGAAATATTTTAGATATACTAACTGTTTTAGATTTTTTCAATAAAAAAAGCATTAATCTTTTTATTGAAAATATAGGTATGTATTCATTGATTGATAATAAAGAAAATTTAGCTTTTAAAATGATAACGTCTGTACTTGGTAATGTTGCTGAAATGGAAAGAAATTTAATGTTAGAAAGACAAAAACAAGGTATAGAAATTGCAAAATTAAATGGGATTTATCAAGGAAGAAAAAAGGAAACAACGATAAGTAATGAAGATCTTCTAAAAAAATACTCAAAAGTAGTAAAAGAATTAAAAAAAGGAGAAAGTTTACGTAGAGCTGCTGCAATTGGAAAGTGCAGTTTAGGAACTGCACAAAAAATTAAAAAAATATTAAATCAAGAGGAATATGATTGTATCAGAAATAGCGACCAATTTTCAAATGAAGGAAATTAAAAAATGGTTATTGGAAGAAAGAAATTCAAATAAAGAATATTTCATAATTATCAATCAATTAGACTTTAAAATAGAGAAGTTACAATAGAATAGTTAACTTCGTTTATTTATGAGTTAGGTGCAAGCGTAGAGGACGACAGACAGCACAAACATAAACATACAAAAAATCAAAATTGAAAATCGTAAATTTACGACAAAACGAAACAAAAGTTTAAATGGCTAATACTAATACAGATCTACATAAAGCTAAAAAGGCTAAAAAAGATGAGTTCTATACTCAACTTACAGATATCGAAAGAGAATTAAAGCACTACAAAAATCACTTCAAAGGTAAAGTAGTATATTGCAATTGTGATGACCCGAGAATTAGCAATTTCTTTCACTATTTTTCGCACAATTTCGAGAAATTGGGTCTTAAAAAACTAATAACAACCTGTTATAAAAACCAAAATCGAGACTTGTTTAGTCAAAACAATTCTGATCAAGCGATAATGCTTGAATATAATGGTGATAAAAATCAAAACAACGTACCAGATATTGAGGAAATAGGTATAATTGAATTAAAAGGAGATGGGGATTTTCGTAGTGAAGAAAGTATCGAATTATTAAAACAAGCAGACATTGTTGTAACAAATCCACCCTTTTCATTATTTAGAGAGTATGTATCTCAACTCATAGAATATGACAAAAAGTTTCTAATAATTGGGCATCAAAATTCAATAACTTATAAAGAGATATTTCCACTTATCAAGGAAAACAAACTATGGCTTGGTTATGGTTTTAAAAGAAATATGGCACATTTTGTTAATAAACATTATGAAGACTACGCTTCTGATGCTGACCATATAGATGGCATGATAAGAGTTTCTGGCGTGCAATGGTTCACAAATATGGATGTTTCAAAAAGACATGAAAAAATGATTTTGTATAAGACATTTAACGAAAATGATTATCCAAAATATGAAAATTATGATGCTATTGAGGTAAGCAACACGAAAGATATACCTATGGATTATAAAGGTGTGATGGGAGTGCCTATTACATTTATGAACAAATTCAATCCGGAACAGTTTGAACTTATTGGTATGGGTGAAGACAATGGTACAGGTCATTCTGGTGGAATATGGAAAGGCGGTTCCAAATCTTGCTTATACAATGGTAAAGCTGCATATAAAAGATTATTCATTCGAAATAAAGAGTTATGAAAATAGAACTAAAAGAAATTACAGTCCGTGAACTAACAAACGGTTATGAAGACAAAGAAGAAGACGGAGTAATTGGATACGATAGTAAATTAGATATTCGCCCTCCTTTTCAACGTGAATTTGTTTACGACTCAAAGGAAAGGAATGCAGTATTAAATACATTACAAAAAGATTTTCCATTAAACGTTATGTATTGGGCAGTTCGTGAAGATGGAAACTTTGAAGTCATTGACGGCCAACAAAGAACTATTTCAATTTGTCAGTATGTAAATGGGGATTTTTCTATAGATGGTTTAGCCTTTCATAATTTGCCAAAAGACAAACAAGAACAAATATTAAATTATACTTTAATGGTATATTTTTGTTCAGGAACAGACAGTGAAAAATTAGACTGGTTTGAAACAATCAATATTGCTGGAAAAGTTTTAACTAATCAAGAATTAATAAATGCGGTCTATTCAGGTTCTTGGGTTTCTGATGCTAAACGCTATTTTTCAAAAAACAACAGACCTAAAATTGGAGACGATTATTTAAGCGGTTCAGCTAACCGACAAGAATATTTAGAAACTGCAATTAATTGGATTTCAAACGGAGATATAAAAAACTATATGTCCAAAAACCAACACGAACCAAACGCAAATGAACTTTGGCTCTATTTTCAAGCAGTTATTAATTGGGTAAAAGCAACATTCCCCAAATATCGTAGAGAAATGAAAGGTATCGAATGGGGGTTTCTTTACAACGAGTTTAAAGACAAAAAAATAGACCCGAAAAAATTGGAACAAGCAGTTTCTGAGCTTATGGAAGACGAAGACGTTGGAAATAAAAAAGGAGTTTACACTTATGTTTTAACTCAAAAAGAAAAGCACTTAAACATTCGTGCTTTTAGCCCAAATCAGAAACGTGAAGCATACGAAAAACAAAAAGGTATTTGCGTAGTTTGCAAAGAACCTTTTGAAATTGAAGGAATGGAAGCTGACCACATTACACCTTGGCACGAAGGCGGAAAGACTTCTACTGACAATTGCCAAATGTTATGCAAAGAAGACAATAGAAGAAAAAGCGGAAAATGACTAACAAAAATTTAAAATTATTAATTGAAAAACTCAACAAAAACAAAACTGCTGGACTAATCCATTTAAGACCGTTATCAAATATTGTTGACTTTGCAAAAGTTTGGACTGAACAACCAAAACCAATGGATAAGATTTCTTATCCAGATGGACCGTACAAATTTTACTTTATTAAAAATTTAGAAGGCTTATTTGTTGCGACAGTTCTTGATATGGGTAATGACTTGCATTGGTTCGTTGACAACAATCATAGACAACAAGGACATTTAACGAAGGCAATGAAAGAAATAATTTTGTTTCATTTGTTTCAAGATAGAGAAGAACAAAGAATAACTATTAATGAAAATGAAATCGTAGAGAAAGACTTTAAAGCATCAGAAAATGTTGCATTCTCTCTTGGTTTTGTGAAAAACAAGAATAGCGAATACATCTTGACAAGTAGTAAATATCAAGCAGACAATTTCATTTTTGAACAAAACACTCAATTAACAGAAGAAAGATTGAGAGAGTTACAAAAACAAATTAATTATCTAAGTCGTTCTTTATGGGTTATACATTCGGAAATAGAAATGAACCTTGGAAACGATTATGCAGAAGAACTTAAAGAACTTGTTGACGAAATAAAAAAACACACTTGGAGACTTGAAGACGCTTGGTGGGAAAGTAAAAATACAATCGTTTGACAGAGGAATAATTTGTTTTGTAACTAAATTGCTTTTTTTTAATTAATTATTGCTAGCATGAATTGCTTCTCTTTTTTTAGCATAAACTTTTAGTATTGGGTCAGAGAAACGAACATGTCTACTATCTCTAGAAAGAACAAGTATAGGTGCTATTTTTCCCTTTTCAGTTAGTTTTCCCATAAATTTAGAAGGGGTTGAAACTCCAAATCTATGAGCAGCTGCATATACTTCTTCAATAAGAATATTGTTTTCATCAGACAGAGCAAACAATCTAAGAAGTAACTCTCTTTCAGGAGATACTCTACATGCTTCAGTATATCTAAATTCTTGAGTTAATTTAATATTTCCTTTCATTAAAGAAGTTTTAACTTCATTAAAAATGTTTAAATCAACAATATTTAATTTTCTTTTAAAAGAAATTAATAAACATTCTTTACCTAATAAATGTACAAAATAAGGAAATCCTTCAGCTATATTAATAATTTCCTTAATAACATCTTCATCAAAATGAATTTGATTATTGATCGATTCAAGAGCAGTTATAATAATTTGTTTTAATTCTCTTTCTCCCATTGGAAGTACTTGAACAATATTTATTTGTCTACCGACAGATGCATGATCTTCAACTAAATCTTCTATTCCTTCTCCTATTCCTATAACCCCAAATTTTATATATTGTGAAGAACATGACTTAACTAAAGATGAAAATCCATTTTTATCTTTAATTATATCAAACTCATCTATTAATATAAGTAATCCAGACTTATTTTGATTATCTTTTTGAGTAGTGGCTAAAGCTTGACGAAACTCTTGAATCAAATCATCAGTTATTCTATTTTCATAAGTTGTTTCATCTTCTCCTTCTACTCCAGCTTTTAAAATAGAAATTCCTATTCCTGCAATTGCTTTTTCTTTTTCTTTATAACTAATAACTCTTTTTTCTCCGTTTTTATTATGAGAAAAAATTGATTCATTTTTATCATCGCCAAGTAGTATTCTTTTAATTAAAGAAACGATATCAATAACAAAATGGTCACAAGAAACTAAATGGACCATAAAATTAAATCCTTTTTTTGGTAAAAGATAGTCTAAACTTAATTTTTTTAATAAAATTTTGTCTCCTTCAGCAATTAGTTTTATTTGTTGTGCAATTGATGATTTTCCAATTCCACGTAGTCCATAAATTGCTAAAAACGAGCTTTCGGTAGAAAGTCCCATTACTAATGATTCAAGTTCTTCGTATCTTCCAATAAATTTATTTGGATCGTTAATTTCGTGAGTTGGTGAAAAAGCATTGTTTATTAATGTAATATCTAAAGTCATAAAGTTAAGTTAATGTTATTAAAATATAAATATAGAAAAAAAATTAGTTAAAATTATGTACATACCCTGCTTGGGATATAGATATTTTACCAAATAAATGATGATCATTATATTAATTTGTATATAATCAGCTAATTATGCTCAACAACCGCGATAAATGATTGTTTATCTTCATAATAATTTTTTAATAAATATTTTGTCAAATATTCTCTGTAACTCTCTCTTGATATCTTTGGATAATAAATGTATTTTCTATTATAACCTCTATGTTTAATAAACTTCTTTTGTTCTAAAGTTCTTACAACCGTAGACACTGTGTTGTGAGAAACTGTTTTATCTTCTAGTTCAGGGAGGATATCCTTAACCATAGCTTTTTTTAGCTTCCAAAGAACTAGCATTATTTTTTCTTCTCCTGGTGTTAATCTATTCATTTTTTTGATATATCGTTTAATATTAAAGTTTAAAGTATTTTTACCAAATCATTTTGAACAAAAACACGTTTAACAGGTGTCCCTGCTTTCAACGTGACCTTACAATCTTTTGTTATTATTACTTCAACTTTTCTAACATTACTATTTCTAATCCATTTGGTCCACAAATTGGTAGAAATTTCTCCGTAGTAACTATGAATCCCAGCTCCAGAAGTATTTAATTTTAATTCAGTATAATATCCATCAATTTCAATTTTTAAACATTCTCCATTTTCTGCAACAATCCTATTAAAAAAAAAATATTTTTCTTGTATATCAGTTCCTTTAAAGTCTGTATTAAAACCTATTAAAATATTTGAACCACCGTTGATTAAATGATTTATTTGGGTCTTTTTTTCCATGTTTTATTTCTTAAATTCTAAACTTACAACTTCCTTTTTCCTTATCAAAATCGCTTCATAAGGTTTACCTACTTTTGATTTTAATTTTTGCAAAGAAGTTTTTCTTTTTTGGAGTAAATCACTAAAACTCTTATCAGACAATTCTTTTCCAAACTGTTTTTTAAAGAGTTTTAAATCACAACCTCCCTCCTCTTTACTACAAAATGCACCTCCTTTATTTATCTTTAAGGCTTCTTTTTTACAGTCGGGGCAAATGTTTAATTTATTATATGAAGTAGTAATTTTTAAGTCCTCCCCTGTTTTAACATCATTAACCACTTCAGAAGTAAATTCAACAATATTGTTATAAAACAATTTCCAATTAATCTCTCCAGATTCAATTTCAGAAAGTTGTTTTTCCCATTGTGCCGTCATTGTTGGAGATTTTATTTTATCATTGACAACAAGTATTAATGATCGTCCTTTTTCAGTAGAAATTAATTGTTTCTTATTTACTGAAATATACTCTCTCTTTTTTAATTGTTCCAGAATATTACCTCTTGTTGCTGGAGTTCCAATTCCATTTTTTTTCAAAACATCTTTTAATTCTTCTTCAGTAATGTTTTTCGAAACATTTTCCATTGCAGTTAAAATAGTTGCTTCAGTAAAATATTTAGGTTTACTTCTCTCCTTTTTTATTAATGAGACATTTTTTAATAAATCAACATCATTAATATTAATGTTATTAGGAAAAGGAGTGCTGCTTATTTCTTTATTTAAATAGACTTCCCACCCTAAATTTACAACGTGTTTATGAGTAGTTTTAAAATATGAATTTGAAATAGATTCTTTAACTATTAAAACTGACACAGAAGTTATTTTTGGAGTTCCAAAAGCACATATAAAACGATCCTTTACCAAATTAAAAATATTAATTTCATCTTGCGAAAGAGTATTGTCTTTATTTGCAACTGGTATTAAAGCTGTATGAGCAGTAACTTTTTTAGAATTAAAACTAAGAGGTAATGATGGATTTAACTTCATTAAAAATGAATCATTGTCATTTAATTCAAGCATTAAAGCATGACATTCCTGGTACATGTCTTCTGTTACAAAATTACAATCAGTTCTAGGATAAGAGAGTATTTTTTTTTCATACAACGATTGAACTAAACTTAATGATTTATCTGCTGAATAACCGTAAACATTATTTCCATCTTTTTGTAAATCAGCTAAATTATAAAATAATTGAGGATTCCCTTTTTCATCTTTTGTATTTAACGAAATTAGATCAGCTGCTTTATCTTTTAATTTTAAAACAAGATTAGATGCATTTAACTGTTCATTATCAGTAATAAATTCAACGGTTTTACCTTCAATATTATCGCCAATGTAATTAAATTTAATATCCTTCCAATCTGTTTGAATTTCAGTAAAAAATGATTCTTTCCAATTTTCAATTTCTAAATCCCTTTCAACAATCATAGCTAATGTAGGAGTTTGTACTCTTCCTATTGACAAACCTTTCACATTACTTTTCATTGAGTATGCTCTAGAAAGATTCATTCCAATTAGCCAATCTGCTCTTTGCCTACAACTAGCTGAAGAATAAAGGTTGTTATATGATTTTGCATCTACTTTGTTTAACCAAGCTTCAGAAAGATCTTTAAAAGTCATGGAACGATTCCAAAATCTAAAAAGCGGTTTGGATGTTGATCCTGCAAGATGAATTAATAATCTAACAATTAACTCTCCTTCCCTATCTGGATCTGCTCCGTTAATTATAGTATCAGATTTTCCTAATAAAAATTTAATTGTATTAAATTGTTTTTTTACTCCAGAATCATTTTTCACAATATATTTCCACTCTGTTGGAATCATAGGTAATTTATTCATGCCCCATTCGGACCACCCATAATCAGATGGTTCAGCTAATGTTACTAAATGTCCAAAGCACCAAGTAATAAAATATTTTTGAGATTCAAAATAACCATCTTTTTGTGAAAAAGATTGATTTTCTAATTCTGTAAGGAGTTTTACAAATTCTTTTGCTACACTCGGTTTTTCTGCGATAAAGGTTATCATTTTTTCTTTAATATTCGTTGTTTCATTCCTATCTTCCAATCATACCCAATTATCGGAGTTAACTTATTTAATAATTCAATTTGTTCCATGGTTAAATTATTATCTTTCCATTTCACCTTTTGAGTTAAAACCCAGTTTTTATGCACCCTTCCTCCGTTGTAAGAATTTAATATTTCTTGATAACCATCTTCAAACGTTCTTTGTGTATTGATTTTCCAATCATACCCAATTATCGGAGTTAACTTATTTAATAACTCCACCTTCTCATCCGTTAGTTTTTTATCTTTCATTAATAGTTTTTGTCGTCTTAACCAATCCTTCTCCCTCCCTGACCCCTCGTAATTAATAAGTATTTTCTCATAATTATCTTCCCAACTATTTATCGTTTTAACTTCTTCCCACTTTCCTACATATTTTTCATATATTTTTTTAAACATTATCAGTTGCTCTCCTTTTAATTGGTTTCTTCTCCTGTATTGTTCTTTTATAAATGCTAAATGAACTTTTTCATTATAAAAATTCATTATTTCATAATACTTAAAACTCCACCTCGTTTTTTTTATCGATAACTTCCAATCCATCCCTAATCTCGGAATTAATTTATCCATTAATTTAATCTGATTAGTTTCTAATTTATTTTTTAAAAAATCTAATCTTTGTTTATTAATCCAAAACTCGTGTTTTAACCGTATATCATCAAAAGTATCATTAAAAACATCTAAATACTCGTCTTTCCAAGTTTTAACCATCCTTCCTTCTCTCCAATCAAATCCAATTATTAAATTTAAATTATTCATTAATTGGATTTTATCTTCTGTTAATTTTAATTGGTTTCTTCTTTGCTTGTTTAACCAATCTTTTTGACTTACTCTTCCATCATATTCATCTTTAATTTGATTATATCTCTCCTTCCAAGGTGTTATTTCGCTTTCAATATCTAAAAATATATTTTTATAGCTTTCAATTTCATCATAGACTTTAAATTTAAATTTAAAATCTTCATATTCATTTTTAAGGTCTTTAGTTGAAAAAGTCTTTACAAAACTCTCTTTACCATTAAAAAAATCTTCTGTTTTAACAGCTGCATTAAAATTACTAACCATATCAAATAGTAATGATTGTTTAGAATTTGTTTCTAACCCTCTACCTAATTGCTGATAATAAATTATATAACTATCAGTAGGTCGTAAAAAAATCAAGCCATGCACATTTTTAATGTGAACACCTTCATTTAATTGATTTATCACAAAAAGTAGATTAAAATCATTATTTATTTTTTTGGTATTTATAATAAAATCTATTAAATTTTTATCAGAATTTAATAGATTAGAATATACAATTGAAGTGTTTACGTTAAAATCAAAAAAACATTTAAACCATTCAGTTACAACTGGAATCATTTCATGTAAGTGTTCTTTTGATTTACAAAAAATAATAAAATTTCGTTCAGTTGTAATATGTTTTTTTAATATTTGCCTAACCCCACTACTATTCTCCCATTCTATTTTTTTTTCTAAAGCAAAATTTTCTAGATTTACCTTATTTTTAGTTCTTGATTTTGATATTTTACCAATAATAGATTCATATTCTTCATCTAAGTCAATAACCGTTTTAATGTATTTTGGAGGAGTTAATACACCTGTATCAAAAGCTTCCCTTATCGTTAGATGATGAACTATATTTGAGTTAAATAATTCTAAAGCCATATTTCTTAACTCCCCTTCAACAATATCATTACGAATCGGAGTCGCTGAAAAACCTATCAATTTTGAATTATAATATTTTTTCAAAACATTTTTTAACGATTTTCCCCATTCTGTTGCTCCCGCTCTATGGAATTCATCTAATATTATATAATCAAAATCTTGCTTATATTCATCATTCTCTTTAGCTAATAAGGATGAATAAGTTCGAAAGACATAATTATCAAATTCATGGCTAAAAGAATTATTAAATTGATCAATAATGTAATTACTAGAAGTAAAACATAAAAAATTACTATTTGGATGTTCTTTTATAAATTTAGCAGCTATATAAGACTTTCCTGTTCCTGTAGGCTGAATAACACAAGCTTCATTGTTTGTTTTTAAAGATTGTATAAGTCTATCGTACGCAATTTGATTGTGGAGAAATAAATCCATAATTATTTTTTAATTTAATGCTAAATTAGGTATATGTTTTTTTAGAACTATAAATTCATCCTCAATAAAAATACATTCTGAATAATTAAGTTTTGTTTTACGTCTTTTTCCAATTCCATTTGAAATTAATATTCTTTTCCATCGTCTTTTTTGAACGTAAAAAATTCTTGAAAAAAATGGGTTTTCTTTAGATTTAAAAGAAAACCCATTAATAGTAGGACAAATTTTCGTTAAAGAATATAAAACTTCTTCTTCAGATAAAAAAGTATATCTTTTAAGTTCCCTCCCAAAAACAGTAAACGTAACACAATTCATATTTTATGATTTATAAGGTAAAACTAAATTCCAACCTTCTTCTCCAGATTCAAAATTGTTTAATTCAATTTCTTCTAATCGTTTATTTACTAAATCTTGATTAACACCTTTTAACGTTTCTCTATTTGAGTAAACTGTAAATAATTCTTCTTTAGAATCATGTATAGCTTCTAAAGAAGTAAAGAATCCTATTGTATTATTTATTTCACGTAAAAATTGATAAAGGATAAAATTGGAAACATTAAAAGCATTAATTAATTGAGGATATATAACTTCAAAACTTTCCTTATTTAAACCTACTAATTTAAAACGAAGTTCTTTATTATTTAATTGTGAAATTTGTACCGTTTCCGATCCAATAAAATGAATATCCCTAGAATCTATTTTTTTATAATTAAGTTTTAATTCTTCTTTATCTAAAATATTCTTCATTTTAACAAGGTAACAATCTCCCTGTTCTTGTATTAAAACTGGCTCGTTCGTATGATAATGTTTTAAACGATCATACATTGCTCGTAAATGGTGGATTTCATGTTGGTTCATAATTATTTAATATTTGCTATAAACGAATGAATATTTAAAGTTACTTCTAGTTCATTAAAATCTGAACTAGTTTTAAAGAAATTCATAATTAATTCAATAAGTCTTTCATGTTGAGTTTCACATAAAGAAAGTATTTCAAAAACAACAATAGTATTTAATACTGAAATGGTAACCTCATTTTTATTAATTAAAATAGAAGGTGTTTTTTCCTTTAAGCTTTCTTTATATTCTTTATGAGTAGAATTATAAAAATCAGAATTAAATTCTTTTGAAGATTGTTTCCAAAAATTCAATTCATTAATAAGACTGTTTATTTTGTAATTTGTTTTCACAACAAATATACGGTGTTGAATATTTGATAAAAACATAGATTGATATTTCATTTTATGAATTTGGGTTTTTTTCCAATCATCAGAAATACAATTTTCTATAGAAGATTTTAAAGAGTAAATTGTATTGCCTATTTTGATAGATTGATTTTTTAATACATCAAGATCATTACAATTATCTATGTCGTTTAAAGAAGCGTTTATAATAATATTAATGACTTCTCTTTTATTTATTGCTAGTTTTTCCATTTTGATTAGAATTAGAACACAAAGAAACTAATTATATATGTAATTATTACATATATATATTAAATATTTACACATACTTACTGAATATTTAATTTAGTAAGTATGTGTAGTTTATTATTATCGTGCATACTCCATTAGTACTTCATATGCACTTTTTATTAATTTTTCAGATTCTCCATTCATCATTAAAGAATTAAATTTTGATTCTTCAGATTGATATTTTTTCTCGTGTGATAAATAATGAGTTACACCATTAAACAATCCCCATGCAGTTCCAACTATTTTTTCTTGTCCTACTCCTGCATTATAACACATTTCAATTGTTTCTGCAATATTGTTTCCTCTAGTTGATTCTTTTTTATCTCCTTGAATAATACGTAGGATCAATTCTTTTGCAACCGAATCAGAAACTTTAGTTTTAAATAAAAAATTATAAGCTTCTTCTAAAGTTTGTTGATATGTTAAAGCGTGTCTCATAATTTGCCCTGCTTGTGTTAATCTTTCAGAAGCTTTTGAGGTGTGTCTTATTGATATTCTATTAGACATTCCTTTACTTAAAGCCATATTTAAGGTGTTTTGACAAACAACTCTTACAGGTGTAATCCCTGCGACAACCGCTCCTTTTCCATCATGGGAAGATGAAAGTAAAACATACATTTCTGTTAAATCATCTTTATGTCCTACAACAATTTTATGGGGTAATTTACAAGAAATAAAAATTTTCTCTCCTAAACCTAATGCTCCAACAGTTTCAATTTGAACATCTTTATCTAGTAATACATCAAAAAACTCAAAAGCTTCACTATTTTGAACAATTTGATAATCTTTTCCTACTACTCCAAAAACTTCTTTCGTATCAGTTCGTGACGTGTACATAAAATCCTTTAATTTATCCTTTCTATTTGAAATAAATAATGGTTTTTTTACTACTTTATAATCTAAACCACCCATAATAATAGCTTCTTTGGTAGTCATTGGATTGTCAACAATTTGTCCTAAATTGTGCCATGCTTTTTGAGTTGAAGCAAATGAAATTACTCCGTTAGTCTCGTTTAAATTGTGTGCCATAATTTTTAGTTTTAAAAATTTATTATTCCTTTCTTTCTATACTTAAAGTTACTGATTATTAAGTATTTATTTAGATTTAAAGAACAACAAAATCCAAATTTCCGCACCTTCCCCTAAAGCCTTTTCACACACTATATGTAATTACTTGCTATATTGAATCTATTTACTTAGATTTGTAAAAAAATATAACCATCTTTTATGAAAACATTATTTATAATTTCAATTATCACCTTTTTTGTAAATCATCATTCTACTGCTTGTTTAAATTTTAAATCTTTAACAGAAGTTGATTCATCGCTCATTTTAAAAAGTAATAAATTGGTTGAAGAGGGAGACAAAAGTTTTTACATGAATCATAACTTATCAGCCAAAGTATATTATACTGAAGCTGTAAAATATGATTCTTTAAATATTAAAGCTTATGTTGGTTTAGCAAGAGTTCGATCAGAAGCTGGAGATTATAAGAACGCTGTTATTTTATATACAAAAGCAATTATACTTGATAGTTTAAATGATGTTTTTTTTGTTGAACGAGGATTTTACAATTGGTCTGCAAAAAATTTTAGTGCAGCATATAAAGATTTTTCAAAAGCGATAGAATTGAATCCAATGAATTCTGAAGCATATTTTCATAGAGGTTTATTAAATCATAAACTTTTAAAGTTTGACGAATGTTGTGAGGATATGTATAAATCACAAGAATTGGGTGGGGATGTTCAACAAGAAGAAATTAATAGATTTTGTAAAACGAAGTAGTATAAAATAATTTTAAATTATTAAAAAAGGAGTGGAAATTAATTTCCACTCCTTTTTTTTTATCTTGAATATTGATTATTATTTTTAATTGTATTTTCTTTTGTTACAATTGGATTCATTTCAATTTTTAGCATTTTGAAAACTGTTGCTTTATCAGTATCATTTAAAGTTGATTTTTCAACTTGATATTTTAAAATTGTTTTATCTTTTGATTTATTAATTGTGGAATATATACTTGTTTCGTAAGGTTCGTTTCTTTGTATAGAATTAATAACGTTTTTAAGATCTTTGTCAAAAACAAATTGATATAACAATTCTTCTTTTTTATCAGGAGCAAGGATGGTGTTTTCAAAAATTAATTCAAAAGCAGTTAATTTTTGATCAACTTTAAGGGTGGATAAACATTTTTCTAAATCATATCTTTTATTCGAATTTATACATTGATTTAATTCTTCAATCACTCCTAAGTTTAAATTTAATTTATCTGTTTCTCCCTCAATTATCATTGCTAGTTCTAATGAATTTTGTTTTAAAGTTTGAATTTGTTCGTCATAAATATTTGCATTTATTTTAGGTAGTCTTTCTAAGTTTTTTTCTAATAATTCCGATTGAGATTTAAAGCTTCTTTCTTGATCATTTATTTTATCTTGAAGTTGTTTAACTGAATCAAATATTTGTTTATATAATTGAACTGGTCTTTCTTCAGAAACAATCCCTGTTCCATATAAGTATTCAAGATTGGTTGTTTTACTTTCTAATACAAGTCTTACATATGTTTTAGGCTCTTTTTCTGAAGAATCTAAATAACCGTTAAGTAATACGTTAAATTCTCCTATTTCCCCTACTTTTAAAACACTTTCTTTTCCGTTTAAAAATTTATTAATATTTGTAATTAAATGATTTGTGATTTTTTCTTTATCTTTTAATTCCTTCCCCTCTCCAATATTTAAAGAAAATTTAATCCCTTTTTCTGTTTGATTGAATGATAGGTTTGATTGAATTAAATCTTTTTGGTATAACTGTTTTCTTTCAGCTATTTTTGGAATGATTTTTTGACTGTAATCAATTTCATTTTTAATTTTAATTACATCTTTAATTAAAACACTCCTTTTAAGTTCAAATTCATTTAATTGTTTGTCAATTTTATTTTTTTCCAACAATTCTTGTTTACCACTTAGTTGTGCAATAAATGCAGAAGCAGATAGAACACCATCGTCTCCCATTTCTCCTTCATCAATATTTCTTGTGCTTGAATTTGAATCTTTGATTTGATTAATGAATTTTTGTTTTGTATCTACTAGATAATATTTATATGAATCTAAAGTTCCTTCAGTTGCGTATATATAATTATTGACAATATTGTTATTATATAATTTAGCTGCTATATTTCCTTGTCTTTCTCCCCTCCCATTTCTTTGTAATAAATCTTTGGGTGACCAGGGAATATCAAGATGATGCATTGCTATTATTTTCTTTTGAGCATTGACCCCTACTCCCATTTTAGATGTTGATCCAAGTAAAACTCGAACCTTTCCATCATTCACATCTTTAAATAAATTGCTTTTAGCTTTTTTAGTGTTAAAGTCGTGAATAAATTTTATTTCATTTTCGGGAATACCGTATTCGTGAACAAGAGTGTTTTTAATTGCGTTATAAATTGTAAATTTATTTTTATCGGCATTTGGGGTATTGGTATCACAAAAAACCAATTGTGTTCCTTTAAAGGAATTTGATTTATCATATTCCATTGCAATATTTTTACAAGATTCTACTGCTTTTGATCCATCGATTTGATCTAAATTTGGATCTATCATTCTAACATCCATTGAAATTTTTGTAGAAATGTTAGTTGCAATTAGCATCTTAGCAGACATTTGTTCTTTACTAAAATTAGAACCGAAAAAAGAAAAATCTTCTTTATAAACTGCATTAATAAGTTCTTTAGAATATTCTTTTTGTAAAGGGGTGTCTTTAATTACAATTAAATGATTTTCTAAACTTGGTCGATCTAAAATAATATTATTTTCATTTGCAATATTTGAAAACGACCTGTACCATCTAGCGAGTTCCGGAACTTTTTGAAAGGATCTGTATCTTTCCTTTGCTTTTATTTCATTGGTTACTGATAATTCAAAATCTCTTGTTAATTCTGCATATGTTCTAGCCCATGTATCAAAGTTAGGCATGTCTCTTTTTATTAATTCACTTGGATTTAAGAATTTTTTTAGAAGATATAATTCGGCTAATGAATTTGATATTGGAGTTCCTGTAAAAAAACTTACTCCTTTATCTCCTTGATGTTTCTCTTGAAGTGTTCTAACGGCAAACAACATATTTAAAGCTCTCGCTGATCCTTCTGGAGAACCTAATCCTGCAACATTCATGTGTCTAGTAGAAAACTCGAGATTTTTAAATACATGAGATTCATCGACAATTAAATGATCAATCCCTAATTTATCAAAGGTTACAAGGTTTGGATCTTTTTTAATTGAATCCGCAAGTTTAAGTAACATCACTTCTTTGTTTTCAAGTTTTTTCTGAAGTGTAGTAAATACTCTTTTATTTGCTTGTGCTTCTCCAGTACTTATTGCATCATTTAAATCTAAGCGAATATTATGTAATTCTTCATTGATTATTTTTTCTTGTATATCTCTTGATTGAGGAATAGAAGAAAATTGTTCGTGTGATAATATAACGGCATCCCAATGATTATTTTGTATTTTTTGAATAAACATTTTTCGATTGTTTGGCTCGAAATCTTTATCTGAAGGAAAAAGAACTTTCGCTTCTGGATATGCTTTAACAAAGTCTTTATAAATATCCATAATATTGGCTTTTAAGCCTGTAATCATGGTTTTTTCTGCCACCTTTAACCTTTTCATTTCCATTGTAGTCATGGCAATGATTAAAGATTTTCCTGCTCCAACAATATGATCTGCTAACCCTCCATTATTGTTTAATAGTTGCCATGTACAGTTTTTTTGATGGTCGAAAGGATTAAAAAATTCTAAATTTGGTAATTCTAAATGTGTTCCATTAAAAACTCGTTCAACATTAATATTTTGAACGTTGTTGTATCTATTTTCTAGTTCTACACCTAATTCTTTATTTGCTAAAACATAACTTGACCATTCATCATTAATTGTATCAATTTTCATTTGTGCTTTCGACATTGCTTCTCTGTCTAAATACGTTTTTTTTGTGTCTCCTTCTTTTACAGTATAAGTAATTTTAGGAATTGCACCATGTAAAGCATTTTCAAGAAGTTTATGTGCTGTAATTGTTTTTCCGTTTTTACAATCAATGGCAAAATCTTTATTTGCTTTGTAAGAATAACTTGGCTTTTTAACTGTATATGATCCATTATAAGAACTTTTATTTATTAAAATATCAGTATCAAATAATTGAGAAGCAAAATGTTCAAAATGATTTTTTGGAATCCAGTTTTCACCAATTTTTGGTTGCAATTCAACAATTGGCACTATGTCTATTTTGTTTTTTTCTAAAAGTTCTAATGTTTTGTCATAGATTGCAGGATTTAAGTACCAATCTGGGTTTTGCTCCATTTCAGTTATTTTAAATCTTAATGGGCCTGCAATTAATTCATCTTTTGTTACAAAATTAAATCCTGCTGCTTTATCAGAATCTTTTAAGGATTTGTATTGTTGGGTAATGTCAAAATTTTGATTGGTTTTAGGATTTATAAAAAATAGTTCTTTTGTTAAACCTTCATAAATGACCTCTGAATTTGGTTTATTATATAATTGACTTATAAAATCAATATTAATTTCAGAATTAATATTTAATGATTTATTTACTGCATCTTCTAAAGAATACTCTTTAATTTGAATATCATTAAATGAAGATTGATTAAATATATCTGATTTGTCAAAAAAGAAAGTTTTTTCGTTATAGTTTTCAAGACTTTGCAGTTTAAACCCTTCTTTTTCAACAGTTAAAATTAATGCTCTGTTTTCTTTTAAACTAATTTGTTTATATTGATTTACAAACGCGTCATATTTAATGTTTAAAGTTTGCCTTAATAAAACGGCATCATTAGACATTGGATTATTTAAATCCTCAAATATTAATTTTTTATATGTTAAAAGAATTTCGGAAGCTAATAATAGTTTGTTTTTTTCTAATTGAGTTTTTCCTATAAGTGGTTTTAAATATGCACCATTGCTTCCAAACTGTATCGTTCCAATATCATCTTTATATTTAAAAACATTGCCCTCGACTAATAAATATTTTTTTAAAATGATATCGCTAATATCTATTCTGTCTAAAATAGGATTTTTAACTGTAATGTTGTTTTTGGTAATAGCTGTTTCAATTTCATCAAATAATGAAAATTGGATTTTTTCTAAAGGAATTGTAGGAGTTTCTTTTTTTTCTGGAATAATAGCTACTTTTAGTTCTAAAACAGTATTTAAATTATCGGTTATTTTTTCACCTATTTCTTTTAATGTTAAATTAGAATTTAATGTCACAGTCGGTCTATTGTGTAAATAGCCGGGAGCTAAATATCCTAAAACATTTTGAGTAAGATTTTTGTTTTCATCTAAAAAATAAGAATTAATTTGGGATTCATATTTTATGGTTGATAAACCATCATTAACTTTTATTGTTTCAGTTTTTAAAAATTTTTGTTCTTCTTTATTGAGATCGTTTAAGGTTGTTAATGTTCTATTTCTTCTTTTTAAAATAATTAAATCAGATACTACTTTTGTGTTATCAAATGTATTGTTTGGTAATCTAATAATTTGAATAAGTTTACATTTTTTTAAAATATCTTTTCGTAGATAATCGTTATTGATTGAATCAGCAATTGAAGTACTTGTGATAAAACCGATATAACCACCAGCGTTTAATTTTGAAATTGATTTTTGAAAAAAATAACCATGAATAGAATTTTGTGAATTAAACTCTGGAGATTGATTAGGGAGTTTATTAAATATTGGATCAAACACTTTTATATCACCAAAAGGAATATTAGAAATAATTAAATCAAATGTTGAATTTTCATAATTAGTAGTGTTGATTATTTTTTCAAATGGACCTGCATGAAATTTTGTTTTTGTATCACTATATATGTGCTTTTGTATTGTAGAAGTAAGTAAATCTTTTTCAATTGAAGTAACTGAATTTATAGATTTTAAATTTAATAATGGAGCTACAAACGCACCTGTTCCCGAAGAAGGATCTAAAACATTTAATACTTTATTTTCTTTTATAGCTAATTTATCAAAAAAATCAACAATTGGATTAACAATAAGTTCTGGAGTGTAAAATGCTGTAAGTGTACTTGAACGCATTGATTCAAAAGTTCTATCAGCAACAGAAGGACCATAATGATTTGATAATTTCTCATATAAATCAACAAGTAAGCTTCTTATTTTTTTATTGGATGGATTCCAATGATCATCATTAGTAATATCATAAGATATTTCTTTAATAGCACCAAAACCGATATAATTTTTAATTATATCGGTTTTTGGTGTTCTTCCTTCAGATTGAGCGTTAATTAGTTCATTGAGAACTTCTATATTTATATTAAGGCTTTGTAAAGTGGTCATAATTTTTTTCTAATTATAATTGATACTTATTATTAAGGAATGTTTTTATCTCTTCAGACCATAATTCTCTTGCCATTAGATCAATTGTTGCTAAAATTTTCACATCGTTTGAAAATGTAGCATTACAAGGATCAGTAAGACTTAAATGTTCTTCTAATCCTATTTTAGCTGCTTCAATTAAAAGATCTTCTAAACCACCATTTATTTGAAGATCCCAATGATTTGATTTAAAGTTTTCTTGTAAGTATTTCTCTGCAAAAATTGCATATTGAGAATCTAGTAAAAGCATTTCATGTGTTTCTGTGTATTCAAAATCGTTTTCCATGTTGTTTTATTTTAAAGGTTTAAAGCTAAAAAGTCCCCAATAAGGACTATCTTTTTTATCAATTTTATTTTTAGAATAAAGTATCTCTCCTTGAAAAATTCCATTTTCTAAATCTATCCAATTAACATCAATTATAAGCGTTTTATCATCACTTACTACATAATCCCCAATTTCTATATTATTCATATTTTTAGCAGTATTAAATAAGTCTGAAAGATGGGAAATTTCTCTAGTATTTATTATTGCTATTAAATCATTTTCTCTTTTTACTGAAATATTAGCAGATCCTTTTGTAATTAATAGTTGAAAGAATAAATTATCTGCCTTTACAATATTTGTATTATCTTCAATATATACTTCTTCTTTTTCCATAGTTTTTATTTAAAAAGGTTTAAATTCCATTAAATTCCATAATGATCCAATTGGAGGTTCTACTTTAGGTATCTCTGAATAAATTAACGTTCCTTGGAATATTCCATATTCAGTATCAATTAAATTTACATTTTTTATGATAATTGTACGATCATCATTTATCACATCGTCTCCTATTTTAATATTATTTATATTGTTAGCGTATTTTAAAAACCGTGATAATGTGTATGATTCTTGGTTGCTTAATATTGCAATTGTAACTTCATTATTCTGTACTGCTAGAACTTTTCTATTGTTTTTAATTAAAATATTAACGTTTGAACTGTACAATTCCCTATTGTTGTCTCTATATGTTCTTCAGCTATTATCGATTGTGTTTTATCCATAGTTTAAATTGTTAAGTTATTGGTATTTGATTTAAAGTGAAATGGTAATTTTTTATTTTCATTCATATCATCTAAAAAATCTTTTGTTATCGATGTGTGTATTTTTATAGAATCAGATTGAAACTTTGTAATTAACTTCTCAAATGGTTCATTTATTGTGATCTCTCCTTTAATAAAAGAAAAGTTAAGTTTGTTTTTTTGTAAAAATTCACAAAGTTTATTTTCATTCTCTGGATTTGATTTGAATGAAAATACATTTGATTCTACATTATGCTTTAATGTTCCTTCAATTCCTGCTAAAAAGATAACAGTATTTAAAGTATATTTTTTTCCTGCTAAATCATTATCAAAAGCTAAAATAAATTTATTTATTTCTTTATCAACAGACAATTCCTTTACCGCTTTTAAATCTTCTAAGGTAAGATTTCCACAAGAAGATAAATAAGATACATTTACTTTTTGTTCATTCAATTCTTTTTTAAACAATTGATAATGTGCCATCGCTTTTTCGGGATTCTCAATAAGGCAAATTGTATTTGTGTTTTTTTCAAAATTTGATCTATAAAAAGCAGATTCTCTTTTTACATCACTGACAAAATATTTACCTGTATGTTTTCCATTTTTAAAATCAATCCATTGTAAGGTTTGTTTCTTTTTGTTATTTTTTGTTAGAATAAATGCTGGCATATCTACTATTTGCATTTTTTCATTTTCTACATTAGTATAAGAACCGTAAGTACCAATAAATTTATCGTCTAGTGATATGTTTAAGTCAATACCTCTTGATTTTAAATAACTGAATGTATTCTTTGATGGTAAATCAAATACAATCTTTTTAGAAGGGCCTTTTTGAGTTTCTGTGCTTTTATTGGATGCTAAATCAAAAGATGAATTTTCTATTGATACAAATTCACTATTATTCATGTATTGATATAGTATTCCAGTAACCTTTCTAAAGTCTATTTTTTCTTCTTTTAAGACATAGGTTGAAATAAAATCAATAATAGTTTTCGATTTACCTTTTTCAAAATCATTTGATTCAAAATAAATTTCATGTTGCTCTCCATTAGGCTTCTCTATTCTTGAAACCATTAAACTTTCTTTTTTTACAGAATGTTTATTTTCATATACAATTTGACCATTTTCATCCCTTAAAGGAATAAAAGCTTTTGCGAATTTGCCATGCCTTTTAATTATAAAATCTAAATCCTTTCTAAACTTTATAAATTCAAGAATACTTACTTTTGCCTTAATTTCTTCTAATGTCATAATTCAGAAAGTTGATTAAATGATTCTATTGGATTTTCTTCAAACTCCTCATTGGTTTTTAAATGATGAGGATTGCTATTGATTGGTAAATAAGATAAATTGTATATACTTAATTTATCTATTAATAAGTCATTAAGTATATATTCTATAACTAATTGAATATGTGTAATTGTGTTTGAAAATTGTACAATTGGATAAGGATTTGTTTTTGTTTTTTTAGCTGTAAAAGCAATATTCTTTTTTGTAGTAAAATCTAAAGAAGTTGCTGCTTTAAAATAATCTATATCTGCTAATAATTGAATTTGTATTAAATTAAAATAGTTTTGAAAAAAACTTGAAAACTCATGATTAATAAAATGTATTTGAATTATAGTTTTATCAGAAATTAGTTCAAATGGAATTGATAATGTGTTTAAACATATTATCATTGAATTATATAATTCCTGCTTTGTTCCTTTTATTACTACAGTTTGTTTTTGATCTTTTATTGTTTCATAACCTAATAGAATATTTGTTTTTTTGCTTGGTAAATTCATTCTATAATAATCAAACATTGTATTTGGATTTAAAAAACAAAAATATTCTTCAGTGCCTTGTTTTAATAAAAAAGAGGGTTTTCCAAAATATTCATAATTGTTAGAATTAAATTGCAAACAGAATTCATTATTTGGTATTAAATAAAATAATTGTTCTTCAACACTATATTTCCATTTTCCTAAAGGTACGATCCAATCAAAATCCTGTAAAAACTTTAAAACCTCTTCATTAATAACTTGACTAGGTTTTACATTTTTTATTTCAGATAATTTAAAACATTCTCCTAGTATTAATGATAATTCTTTTGGCTTAAATTGTAAATCAACTGAATTTTCAGAATTTTCTAAAGAGATTATTTCTACTCTATTAAATGAATAGTGTTCTTCAAAAAAATCAATGATTGTAATTATCTTAAACTTGTCGATGGAAAAACACATTAATTCATAATTTTTCAAATAAAAAACATATTTTCTATTTGAAATCAAAACATATAAATATTCTTCAGTTCGTTTTAAAACTGTGTATTCTTTATTTGATAATAATTTTTGAAAGGTCATTTTATAATAATTTAGGTTAATAATTTTCTAATATTGCTTCGCATTCTGCAAATATCCTTTGATAGTTTATGTCAACTAATGTTTCAAATATTTCTGCACCAAATTCTGGATTCGTATCGTATAGCATTTTTAAGTGTTCACAAGGTGGATCTATTTGTATTTTATCTTGCCATTTTTTAAAATTTTCAGATTTTTTAAATTCAGCCATTTGTACAGAAAAGAAACCAGGACTTCCATCTGCAACTTTTCCAACAAAATGACCGGTACTTTGTTGTGCAATATCTTTTGCTTGTAAAAGTGGTTTGTCTTTATGTGATTCTGAAAACGATAAACTATTATCTCCAATTGAATTTGATGTTTTTACAACTTCATAAGTTCCAAAGTATTTACTGTACTTTTCAGCAGTTTTGGGATTATTAGTCATTCCTAAACAAAAATTCCCCATATTAGAAGTTATTTCATCAGCTTGTTTACCATATTGCGTTTCAAGTTGAGATTCATCTTGAATACCTAACATTACAGCAACTTTATTTGATCTTCCTGTTGCAGGTAATTTTGATAAACCATCTAAAAATATGGTTGGTAATTCATCAACTATAAAAGCATGAGGATGTTTATTTTGGGAATTTACTGTTCTTATAATTGCCTTTAACAATGAACTAATTGCAGGACTTAACGCTTCGTCTCTTTTTGGATCGTTAGATATAGATAAAATTTTGGGGTTTATTGGATCATTTAAATCAATCGATGTTTGATTTTCTGGTTCTGCTCCAAATACCCAAAACAATTCTTTTGAAAACATCGGTGTTAAAGGTGCTTGTAACGAAGATATTTGATTAGATAAAGTTTGCATTACATCCCCATCAAGATTTGTTAAAAGAGTTTGTATCATTCTTTCTACCTCTGTATCTTCTCTAATCCAAGTTAATAATTTTTGAGGGGGCATTGTTGCCAATATTATAAAATGAGGTAATGTACAATATTGATGATATTCAGGACTTTTTCTTAATCGTTCAACAATTCCTAATGCTGCTGCGGTTGCTGATTGCGCCCAAAAATCCTTTTTCTGTCTCCAATCAGGATTTAATCCATAAAGGAAAGTAAATAATACAGATTGAGTATCAACAACAGATAGTAATAAATTTGGATCAAATATATTAGGTCTTTGTGATATATGTAAATAATCTTTATTAAACGAAACTAATCCAAATTCTGGTTTTACAAAAGTAGATTTATTTTCAATTAACCAACTATTGTATGCCATCAATCCTAATGTTGGTGGATCTCCTTTGTAATCATAAATAGTCATTGACATATTTTGTTTTGCCCATTGAAATATTGCAGGTTCAATTATTGAAGCTGACTTTCCTGCTCCTGCCCCACCTTGAACCATGAATCCTTGAAACACGTTATGAAAATGTAAATTACCTCTGTCTGTTTGATAAATCAATCCCATTTCTTTGAGTTCCTTTTGATTTATTTTAGCAAATGGATCTTCTTCACTTAATGCTTCACCAAGTTTGGCAAATCCTCTTGATCCCGCAAATAAGTGTAATAATATTAAGATAGGAAAAAATATTATATTGTAAAAATAGAAAACTGGATGTTGTATTGTTCCTACTAATATTAAAATACTTAATATATAATACCAATTTTTATAAGGGCCTTGTTCTGACTTTGATAATGTTTTTGCAATTTTTAATGAAATAAACATATTCATTATAGCCATTACAATAAATATATAGATTACTCTAAAAGCAATTTGGAACATCGGTTTTAGTGTATTTATTATAAATTTTGATTTCAATACCATTTTAGGTAAACAATCCATATAATAAAGGAATGGTAATAACTGTATTATTACCAAAAACAACATACCTAATAATAAGATACTGTGTTGATTCTTTTTTTCTGCTTGATCTGACATGATTAATTTGTTATTGGTTAATATTAGAAAAGTGTTGTTAAATCTGTACTTTAAATCCTAAACGTTTTCCTTTTTTCTTGTTTTTATTATCAAGATGTTTTTGTTTTTTCTCATCAAAAGAATTATCATTTGAATTATGTGAAACAAAGTTAATAGAATTATTGGTATCATAACTTTTTACATATGGATCAAGTTCAATATTTTCTAAAATTAAATTATTTAGTTTTATTTGCTCTCCGTCTGCATCTATTGTTATATTTTGTACAAAACTTCCATCAACTTGATAATACACTTTTGAATTTGGAAATAAATCTTTAATATCCTTAATTGATTTACATTTTAATATTTTGTTTTGTAAATCGATTCTTTTATCTATAGTTTCTTTGCTGTTTTTTTGAGTTTTAATTATATTATATAAATTGTGAAGTCTAGCTTCTTTAGGCATAATTTCCTCTTTATAAACTATTCTATCAGATGTAATATAATTCAATGTCCCATTTTCCAATTTTTTAACTGTAACTCCATGTCTTTTTAACACACTTTGAAACTCTGTTATAGAATTAGATTCAAGTATTCCATAGTTTATTAATTTTAATAGCTTTCCCCTCTTTGTAGGTTTGTATAAATGCTTTCTTGTAATGGTAATTCCGTTTGGCTTTTGATCAGCTGCAATGGTTAAGGAATATTTTTTTTCAATTTTTTTTGCAATTTCATTTATTTTCCAACCTAATTTCTGATCATCAAAAATTGTCCCGTCCACTCCTATTCTACTAAATGCAATATGAATATGTGGATGTGACCTATCGTTATGTTCAAATCCAACTAAATGATGATTTTCAGGATCTATTTTTAATTCCTCAAAAACATCCTTTAATATTTCATCCATATATTGTGGCAAAACAGATTTATCGTTAGGATGAAACGTTAAAACTAAATGTTTTGTCGTATTGTTTACGCTTAAATTCTTATTTACTTTTTCACTTTGTTCATCAATTCGTGCGTAAATACTTTTAAAAAATGAATCAGAATTTGAAAAAGTGGATAGACTTGGGTACATCCTAGTTGTATCTTTTGTGTCTTCATTTGTCAATTTATCAAACAAATATTCTACACTTTTTTTCATTCTATTGTGTGAAATAATTTTAATTCTCATGAGTTATTTAAATTAAATTATCAATTAATTCAATTTTATTATTTAGAACTTGGAGTTGAAATCGTAAATCTGTCTCTAATAAACTTCTATTAGATTCATTTGCACGATGAGCTAATTGATTTATATTGTTTCCTATTCTTTTTAATTCAACAATCATTAAATTAATTGAGGTATTATCTTTTTTTTCTTTAAAAACAACAACTCCTTCCAATACTATTTTTTTAACTTCTGTAGCATTTAGTATTTTCCCATACCTAGCGGTCATTTTCTTCTCGTCTGCTTCATATATAGAGAGTTGTATTTTCTTTCTTTTAGCATTGTGTTTCTTGTACGTTTCCTTTCTTTCATCCATAAATATCTCGCGTTAGTGACTCACTTGTGACGGTTGTGGTATTACCACAACACTACTCGCCGTCCATAGAGGTTAAAGATAGTTAATTTTAATTCAATTATAGTTATTAAAAAAGTTATTTATCTTTAGATTTAAAAAACCACTTGATAAGAAACTACATTTCAACAAAGATTAAGCTCCTATATTTTAACATGATTAAGATCCTACATTTTAATTTGATTAGGTATTATTTTTTTTTGAATAATCATCTACATTTAAAAAAGTTTATGGTTTAACATTTTTAAATGTATAAGAATAGCTTTGAAAGTATTTAAGTTTAATTCAATTTTAAACGGCTTTAAGGGTGGGAAGCGAATGTTGGTGTTTTTATAATAGTTTAAAAAATAGCCGTTTAACACGGTTAAAGTTTATTGCAATAATAATAAAATAATAATAACAGGATAATTTTTAATATACTAAATAGATAATTAAAACCTACTAAACTAATAATAAATAAATAATTTAATCTATAATTAAAACATATTAAACCTATACCAAATTAATACGAAATTAATAATTATAATATAATTAAATATTAATTACATTATAATAAAAACATAATTACATTATAATGTAATTAATAATTTAAACATAATACTATTTTACTTAAAATATAATGTAATTATATTGTCATTATAACTGTATTATAATATCATTTTACTTTTAATATTATTTTAATACAATTACATTATATTATCATTATAATTATATTACCCCTTTAATATACTGTAATTATAATGTAATTATATTTTTATTACACTTTTATTATAATAAAAATATGCTATATGTAATTTTTTACTATATTTGTAAAAAAATAAAATATATGATAGTAGCGTTTGGAAATTTAAAAGGCGGAGTAGGTAAGTCTAAGTTGACTGCATACTTTGGAAATTACTTATCGTCTAAAGGTTTTAAGGTGTTAATTGTGGATGGGGATGTTAATCAACATACAACAAATATCTATGACAGCATTTTATCAGAAAACGATAATAGCTTTAAAGTTGTTAATTATAACTTTGCTTTTGGTAATATTGATATGTTTGTTCTTTCTATGGCTGAAGCCTATGATTATGTGTTTGTTGATATTCCTGGTACTATACAACAAGAAGGTTTATTAGATCTTTATGTTATGATGGATAAAATAATAATCCCTACATCTAATCAAGATGAAGATCTTGATTCAACATGTAAGTTTATTAATTTCATCACAGAATTAAGAGATTCCGAAGGATCAAAATTCGAGGGAGATTATAAAGTTTTATTAAATAACTACGAAGTTCAGTATTTTAACTTTGGGGATCAAGAAAAAAATCAATTTCCAGAAGCTAAAGCATTGTTTGGTACAGATAAAGTATTTGATTTAGGAATAAGAAAAGAAAGAAGTTTATTGCAGTCTAATTTTGTTCTTGGACAATATGGAAGTCATCCAAAAACTAAAAGAGTTGAAGAAACGTTAGATTTAATTTTTAATTTTTTAAATGAAGAATAATTATGAATAATGGAAAACTTACTTTGCAACAAAAACAAGAAGCAGCAAAAAGAAAACAAGAAACTACTGAATACAAAGCTTTCCCAGATTCATTTGGATCTAAAGTTGAAACAAGTAATTCTAACGATGTTAGTCCTGTTATCGAAAATAAAGCTCCTTTATTGCCTATAAACGCCTTAAACGGCTCTTTTATGACCTCAATTAATATCTCTGTTGAGTGTATGAATCATTTAAATTTTATTGCTAAAAAATTAAAAATTAAAAAATCAGATATTGTTGATCAATTAACCAAATAAAATATGGGAAATAATATAGATGAAATTTTTGAAAATTTAAAATCATTTTCAAAAAATCAAGCAGGGGAGAAGGTAACCTTCTCTTTATCTAAGGAGAGAAAAGAAAAGCTTATTAAGAAATATAAAGACATTTCAAGTTTTGAATTAGATGTAAAAGAGTTATTCGAAAAACTTAATAAAAAATAGAAATAAAAAAGGAGGTTTAAAACCTCCTTTTTTATTTAGCAATGACATAAACTGTCGGGGAATTGTTGATCTACCTTTTTTATGTTTTCAGGAGTTAAAATATTATTATTAATTAAACTGTCCATCGCCTGTCTTTTTAACTCTTTAAAATTATTGTCAGTAGGTTCAGATTGTATTTTAGATTTAATTTTAATTATTTTCCCTTCTTTATTTTGATTATTTCTTGAATCTAAAAAAGGAACTGAAAAAAGATTTATCATACTTAATAAAAAAACCAATCCTGCACTATATAGAATTAGTTTTTTTACTAAAGGTTTTTTATTATTGTTCATTAAGCTTCTGTTGATTCTGTAGCTTGAACTTTGTGATAATGTAATAAATCTGCTTTTTCAGCTTTTATTTCTAAACTAGCTGCTGCATTCCCTTGTTTATCAATATAACCACTAGATGTTACTGTTCCTTGAACTGTTACAATGTTTCCTTTTGAAAATACCTTTTTAATTTCTTCAGAAGGAACTTCTTTAAAAAATTTTATTACTTTAAAAAACTTTGCGTCTTTTTCGTCTCCATTCTCTTTTTTTCCTTGGTCTACCGCAACACTAAATGAAATAAAGTTTGATTTTTCTGTTTTAAAAATTTCTGCTTCTATAGCAATTCTTCCCGAAATAATGATTGTTTCCATAATTTAGTTAATTTTGTAAAATTGAATTTAATTTATCAAAACAAATATACTAAAAAAATACATATATCAACAAATGTCAGATAAAAAATATATATTAAAAAATAGTACTGATTTACAGATAATGGGGTTAGACTTATGTGATTATAGAGTTAACGAACTCCACCTTTCTAAAAGAGTTATTGAAAATAATTTTAATTTAAATTCTAGATCTCTTAATTTAATAGAAGATGGATCATCTAATAAAGGAATGCAAACTTTTCTTAGATATTGTAAAATATTAGGTTATGAAGTTACTATTGAATTGAAGAAAATAAAAGAGGAAGATAAATAGTATTTTAAAAATATCCTTTAAAAGAAAAACGCAACTAATATATAGTTGCGTTTTTCTTTTAAGATTGTTTTTTCTGTTTAGATTGTTGCTTCATTAGATTTTTTAGATTTCAAATCTTTTTTCTCTTGTTCTGCTACTTCTCCTCGTTCTTTTGATTTTGTTACAGAAGCAACTTTATCAATTGATTCTGCTGCCTTTTTAATAGTTGTTGAGTTTGTAAGATCGTGTGTTACAGCTTTTGTTATCAAATTAAATGAGTAAACCTTTTCATTATTTCTATTTGTATAAGAAGTACTTGCTGGAATAGCATCTAATAAAATTTTAGATCCTTTTTCAAATTTTGACATTTTAAAAGAATTCATTTGCGATGTAGGTATAATTACATCAGCCCATGAAACTTTAGCACAATCTTTGTCAAGATAATTATGAGCAATTGTTAATGATGCAAATTCTGTATTGTTTTTTCCTTTTATTATTTTAGGTTCACTTGCGATTGTTCCTCTAATTTGAAGAACGTTGTTATCTACTGAAAAAGAATTATGAGTTTTTCTAAATTCAGTCACTTGTTCTGGTGTTGTGGTTAAAAAATATTTGTCTGTTCTTTCTTCTAAATTTCCACTAGCTATAAGTGTGTAATTTTTGTTTTTTATTTCATTATGGGTATTTACACTAAAAAATGCTTCTCCAGTAATTTTAATTAGTGGGAAGTTTTGTTTGGTTTCATTTTTGTCGTTTTGACGAGTTCCCAAATTTACTTTTGCAATTTCAAAATCTTTTTTAAAATTGTTGTATCTTTCTTCTCCACTTATTAAAACGTTCATGAATTGTTGCTTATCTCCGTTTGTGGTTAAAACTGCTAGATTCACTCTTTTTGCTTCTTCATTGAATGTTGCTTTAGTTATTAAACCTGCAACGTGACCTTGGTTTACTGGGAATTTATCCATAATATTACAATTTATTTATATATACAATTTCAAATATATGAAAATTTTACATATACTATTCTTTTTTTTAAATTTAATTATAAATAATTTTTGTTTCTCACAAGGAGATAGTTTATTATTAGATTTATATATAGTTGATACAAATACCTATAATGGTCAATCTATTGTTATTTTTAATGATGCGAGTTGGGAATATGAAGGAGAATTTCAAGTAGTTGAAAAAGTTAATTCGGTTTTAAGTGCAACAGGCGATTTAATAATAAATGAAAAAGATTTATTTGAAAAAAATTGGAAAAATCATAAAACGTTTTCAATGGTCTATAATGGATCAAAAATGATAGATAGTATTTTAATAAATACAACAGGTGCAATTGTACCTGTTCCTACATTTATGAATTCGGGTTTTAAAATTAGATGGGGGAAATGGCACAACGGAAACGATTATGCTTCTCCAATTGGCACTCCTGTTCAATCAACATGGGAGGGGAAGGTAAGGTATGCTCAATTTAACGAAGGAGGTTTTGGAAATTTAGTTATTATAAGACATAATAATGGTTTAGAAACTTATTACGCTCACTTATCTAAAATTGATGTTGAAATAAATCAGATAATTACAGCAGGTCAAATAATAGGAAAAACAGGTAATACAGGACACTCTACAGGACCTCATTTACATTATGAATGTCGTTTTATTGATAATCCATTTAATCCAAACTTAATATTTAATACTGAAAAATTAATAATTAACAAAACGATTTTTAACGCTAAAGATTTTGGAACACTCTTTAGCGTTAAAGAACTATTTAATTTAACTTGTGATAAAATAGAAACGATAGAAAATGTTGAGCTTAAAATACAAGTTAAAAACCGTAGGAGAACAGCTAGTAATTTATAATTATCACATATCTGACAATATATCTATATAAAAAACACCCAATATCAAATAAATATTGGGTGTTTTTATTCATAATTAAAAATTACCTATTTCGGCCAATAAACGTATTCATTTCCAGAAAGTCCTTCATCATTAATTGTTATATGTATTGCTTTAGGAAATACTTCACCGTCAAATATTCCCCCAATAAAATAAACCTTTGATTCACCATTCATTACATATTGATATACAATAGCTTGACTATCCTCATCTGTTTTTAATTTATTGCGACAATCATAATCAAACTTTATATAAGAATTAACACTAACAGTTTTACTGTTGTTAACAACCGTATTATTAAGTGTAGATCCATTATCTAAAGATATTGTAAAATCTAATGGATTATTTGTTGAATAATTTGTTATGGTTATTTCTAAAATATCTTGTCGTTTTTTATGTAATTGTTTTTCTTTAAATTTTTTACAACTAGATAATAAACCTAGAATTAATAATAATAACAAAAATAATTTATTCATAATTACGTAATATTAAAAAATTACTCTGCAATAAACACTAATGTTAACTGCGGAACTAAATTAATTGTTGCAACTGTTGTTGCTTTTATACCAGCAGTCATTAATGTACCTCTTACATATTCCGCCACTACATAGTGATCAGGACACAGAAGTTGGGTAGGGCAAAAAGTGCAATTTTTATGATAATACGCTTGTGAAGAAAATAAATATCTTCCTATATAATTATTATGATAATCCATAGCACTCGATATAGAATTAGAAGAACTATACTCATGTGCATTTGTTATCCTCCTTACAAATTCTACTGTTTCAGATACGTTTTCATTATCATAACCAATATATTTACAGAGTAAATAATTCCACATAATATGTCTAAAACCATCTGCTCTATTGTCAGTTGGATCATTTTGATAAGTCATTTGAGTAGTCATTAATTTTGCATCATAAGCAGCATCTTCACATTCTCCAATCCATAATGGGTGACCTATCAAAATTAAAATCTCCTTCAAATTTAAACCACCAAAAATTGTTGGTTTAGGTTGATATGAATAAGGTCCTGCACCTTTCTCAATTTTCAATAACTTTTCAAGTAAATCCGTTCTAACTAAAACACTATAATAATCATTTATTTCTTCTATATTTTCCATAATAACTTCTTCAGACACCCCTCCAAAATCATCACTAACAGTGCTTAATACTTCTTCTGAATTTTCTTCAGACGTAGATAAAATAGGATAATTTGCAATTATTGGTTGTGTTATGGAATCAAGGTAGTATATATCTAATACTGTACTATCTTTTTCAAGTTTTAAACCATGTAAAATGTGGTCTAAATCTGTTTCAGAATAATTTAATATTTCAGGGTCATATCCTTCAGGCATTATAGTTGTTAAATCTCCTATTTTAACTGTTCTTTCCGAAGCACTTAAAGTAGATGGATTTTGAGTTAAGTTGTCTTTTTTACAACTTTGAATAATTAATGCTGACCCAACAATTGTTAAGGTGGTTAATAAGATTTTTTTCATTTTTTTTATTTATTTAAATTATTAAAGTACAAATATATATAAAAAATATTTACATATACCTGTACTTTTTATTTTACATTCCTGCAAGATCTCCACTATCAGCCATTGAATAATATCCATCTGAAGTCATTATAACATGGTCTAAGACAGTTATTTCAAGTAAATCACCAATTTGTTTTATTGTTCTAGTAATTTTTAAATCTGCTCCGCTTGGTTGCAATTGTCCGCTTGGGTGGTTATGAGTTAAAACTATAGCACAAGCCATTGTTGTTTTTAAAATAGTAGAAAATAGTATTTTATTATCAACGACTGTTCCTGCTACACCTCCTTGAGAAATTTCCGAATATCCTATTACATTATTTGCACGATTCAATAAAACAACAAAAAAACTTTCTTTTAAATCAATGGTTTTAGGGTTGTAAATTTGCTTTAAAAAATCATATATATCTTCTGATCTTTTAATTTTACATCCTAAGATATTAGAAGGTTCTTTCACTAATTCTAATTTATTATTAGTTATTGTTTTATAATTTGCCATGATTATTGATTTTAGTTATTTTTTTACCTACTTAAATATTCTGAATTGCTATTTTAATGTATAATACTTACCATTAATAAATAACGCATTTACTCCCATTTTTTCACAAATTCTTTTGACTTCAGAAGATGATAGTTTCTTATCGTCTTTAACTTTAAATTTAAAGTTAGTTTTATATTCTTGGTGTTTAATTTCTATTTCCATTTTCTTTATTTTTCGTTTCTTTCTATACTTAAAGATACTGAATACTAAGGGATTCTTTAGATTTAAAGAACAACAAAATCCAAATTTCCGCACCTTCCCCTAAAGCCTTTTCACACAAAGTAGATCCAATAAAAAAAGTCAAGTTTAATTAAAAACTTGACTTTAAATAAAAGTTAACTAAAAAAGGTTATGTGTTATACAACTTTAACCGTAATCGTTTTCATATATCCTTGTTCATTAAATTCGTGAGTAATATTAACTATTTTAACAAGACTATCAATATTTTCAAGCTCCTCATAATCTTCATCAGGTTTGGATGAAGAAAAAGCCATACCCTTTTGTAAAAACTTATGAAAATCACGCAACCAAATACAATGACCTATTTGTAAATCAATTTCAGGAAAATCCATTCCAAAAAAGGCTTTTGCTTTTTTATTTAAAACTAACAGATCTTGACCTTGCTCTTCAATCCAAAATTCTACAATCATATCTCCTCCAATAATTTTTTCAAAAGCTCTATTTATTAAGCTGGTTGAAAGTTAAAAGTATCATTTACTATTTTTTTGATCTCATCTGAAGAACAAAGATTAACATGATGAAATACTACAGGTTGAGGTTTCTCTTTTTTAAAGAGAATTTCAAACATTTCAAAATTATTATTTTTAACAGCTTCAATAAAGGCTATAGAGTTGTTTGCGTTTGGAGAATAACCAAAACCTAAGTAAATCTCTAAAGCTTCCTTAGAACCTTTAATTATAGCGTTAACGACAGGTTCTGAATAGTGTACTGACATATCAGCTCCTTTCAATATAGATTTGGTTATTTCTGAAACATCATTATTTCTTGATGCTTTTAGTAAATCTCTATCGATTAAGTGTTTTTCTTGTGCTTCCATGATTATAAAGTTAAAGGTTTATCAATTTTATTTTGAATATTCATTCCTGTTGGAGTAGGGGATGGGTCTTTTTTGTTTAATTGAGCTTTTAAAGCTGTATTAATAACCATAAATGCTTCAGGCTTATCCATTATTAACCGATTACTAATTACAGGATCTTTAATGATATTTAATAAATTTGGTTCAGTCTTAATAAAATACTCTAACGCTTTGTCATTTCCATAGGAAATTGCGTTATGAATATGGTTGTTGCTTGTTCGATCAATTGAATAACCATGTTTTTCATTTAAGCGTTCAATCATATTATTTTCTTGATGAAAAACACAATTATCTAAAACTGCATCTTTTAAAACTAAATCATTTTTGTCAATTTTCTCAATTAAATAATCTACTGTTTCAGTTTGTCCGTAAATTGAAGCTTCAAAAAAAGCATTGTTAATAGCCTTTTGATCAGGAATTTCACAATTTATTATATTTTCAACAATATCTACTTCTCCTATAGCAGCTGCATGGGTAAGTATTTTATAATTATCATTTGATAAATCGATATTATTATTGATTAAATTACCAATGAATCCAACGTTTTGATGATCAACAGCAACAATCATTGCGTCATTAAAATCATTGGCCCCATGAGAAAGAAGTAAATCGAACATTTTTGAAGAAGTAGTTTTATCTCTTATTTCTTCTGTTGTTCCAGTAGCTTCTCTCCAATCAAATTGAGCTAAAGAAGACATTGGAGCTCCCGATAAATAATTTACATCAGCACCATTATTAAGAAGTAATTCAGTAATATCAAGTCTATCTATTTTGATATTATTGCACAACGCAATTCCTAAAACATCTTCTGATATTTTTGGATCTTGTCGGAGCATAACTTCTTTAAATGTTTCTAAATCAACATTTGGGTGTAAATTCAAAAGTTCATTATCGGAGAAGTCGTTTATTTGGTAACCTTTGCTATTAAAAGACATTGGATTAAGTATTAGTTAGTTATTTTTTTAGTTGTTTTTTATTGTCAATTAATTTTTGGGAAAAATTACAAATAGAAATTAATGGTAAATTTTTCTCAGCCAACAAATAAACGGTATCATCAAAAGCGTTTTTGTAATCTAAAGAGGGGATCTCAAATTCATAATTTAAATACAATACATGAAGCAATCTTGCTTTTTCGTCAGCAGATAATCTTTGAGCAGAAGTAACGCTATGCTCTAATAAAAAATTATTAAGAACAGATTGTAATACACCAGCAATTAAAATTTTATGATTGATTTTATTAATTCCCTTTTTCTTATCTTCTAAAAATTTAAAATGATAATCATTGTTACTATCAATAAAATAAGTGAAATTCAAGGCTTGTTTAGTTAAAATAATTTCAAGCATTTCTTTAATCTTACTTTGAGTTCTAACAATATTTGAACGATTTGAAAAGGCGACAATATTTATATTACATATCCTTTTCATTACAGGATAATATATTACAATATCATCCTTAATACCTAGGTTTATTTTTTTACCTGAAAGTAATACAAATAAAGGATATAAAGAATTCGCCCTCCCTCTAAGACTAAAAATAACACTTGGATCCAAATATAAGTATTGACGTAACATAGAAGTTAAAGATATACCGTTTAGTTCAACCCAATAATTTCTTTTTTTAGTATTATCGTTGCTAGTAAACATATTGAAGGACTTCAATAAAAAAGCTCCTGCATAACTTACTAATTCCTTATCTGCAAATTTATAAACTGTCGAAACGTTTAAAGCTGTAATTGCATAATAACGCAAAACATATTCTAAACTAGTATTAACGATGTGTGCTTCGTTATCAGAATCAATTAAAGCGGGTAAATCATCTTTTAAAGAATAAATTGATGAATTAGATCTACCTGAAAAACTTAAAAAATCTTTTGTTGTAAAATGATAACAACCATAAAGATCTGGAGACTTAGTTTGAACAAGGTTGTTTAAAAACAAAACAACATCATAACTTAATTCATAAAATTGAGGACATTTTATTTCTTCAAAATTAAAAATAGCATTTCTATCTACTCTAATATTCTCGAGAAGATCAAGTGGTTTTTTATCTAGAACTAAAGGAGGTAAGATGCTCATATTTTTAATTATTAAAAAAAGTTCCTTCTTCTAAAAAATTTTTAAAAATCTGAACTTGAATATCGTTTAATTCTAATTCCGATTTCAGCATTTCAGCTATTTCTACATCAAAATACTCTAACATACTTGTTTGATGAATTTTTAAATCTTCGTAAGAAGGGATGAAACCATCACTTACCAACACAGGTAAAGTCACTTGTTTTTTAAAGACAGTTAATGTATTATTCAATAACTGAAACGTAAATGGGTCGATTGTTGTTTGCATATTCATAATTAAATTGTTTAAATTATTTTACAAGTATAGTTAAAATTTACATATATATCCTAATTCTTTTATTGATTATTCTCAACCCTTTGAATATTAGCCTTTATTGAAACTAACCACTCTTTGACTTCATCAAAAGTTGCAGTTACTTTTTCTGGGAAATGAGCATAATAAAATTTAAAAATTTCTTCTTCAGAAAAAATTTTTTTTTCTGCGCTTTGATCCCCGAAATAAGCCATTGGATTATTACCTTCAAAAGTATATGTTGTTTTTGGCATAAATTTATTTTTTAAAATGAGTATTTAATATTGGTTTTAATTTAACTAAAAAAATATCTACTTGTTCAAGGTGATCTGACCACTCTTTGCCTTGTTGACTATTTTTATATTGAGAAGATTTATTTTCTAACCAAATGGTTTTGTCATTTTTCATTTCTTCTACTTCGAGTACGACTTTTGATAATTTTTCTAAAGTTTTTAATAATTTATCAAGATGATTTAATTCTACCATTTTTATATTGATTGATAGTAAAAGTAGAAAAACAAAATAAAACAATGACTAAACAATACTAACTTTGTTTTTAAATCTAAAGATAGCTAACTAAAAATAATTATAAATCTAATTTTCAACAGTTTACATATATCTTTCTACTGTTGCTTTTTTAATTTCACCTTTCTGCAAGTGTGTTATATATTGATTAACAAAGGAGAATCCACCTTTCTACAAGTGTGTTCGTTTGTAAATCTAAACCTATTCATTGTTAAAGATAGCTAACTAAAAATAATTATAAATCTAATTTTCAACAGTTTACATATATCTTTCTACTGTTGCTTTTTTAATTTCACCTTTCTGCAAGTGTGTTTTAGATTTAAAAATAAAGGAGAATCCACCTTTCTACAAGTGTGTTCATTTTTAAATTAAACCACTTCGTTATTGTGTACAGCCTAATAAAAACAATTATCACACTAATTTTCAATAGATTAAATGCTTCGTTATCGTGTCGCTTTTTAAATTTCACCTTTCTACAAGTGTGTTTTAAATTTAAAAATAAAGAAGAATCCAGCTTTCTACAAGTGTGTTCATTGTAAAATCTAAACCATTTTATTGTATTTTATTTTATAACTTTTTTCGTCTTACCGTTATAGGTAATCCGTTTTTTTCTAAATAACATTCTGTAGGTAAAAACTTTGACGAATCATCAAAAGGTATAGGAATGGTAGTAAGTTTATTAGCGGGATTATTAATTTCCCAAACATCGGTAATTTCGGCACTAAGTCCAAAATCGGCATCCCATCCAATTTCATTTAATCTCTTAACTATTTTCAAACAAGAAAGATAATCTTCATTGCCATCAACAGAATTTAAAATATTTTGAATTTCTTGAGGTAATTTATCGAAATTTTCTAATGCATCCATAATTATTTTTTTAGTAAATTAAAAATTGTAAAAGGAATATATAAAAAGAACCATAATAGAAATGTTTCAACTACTGTTCTTTTACAAAATTCATCTTCATGTAAATAAAAATCTTGTTTCAAAGGTTTTTTATAAAAATTCCCTTCTTTTCAAGGTACTGTAAAATTCGATGTACAACCATTTTTCAATTTTTAATTAACTTTATAAGTTCTAACGCTTTAATTTTAGATTCTTCCAATGTATTAAAACCATAATCTTCATCACTACCAAATTCTAAGTAGTGAGCATCTTTAGTAAATGAAGTATTAAAATCTTTTTCACCTTCAGAATCTAAACCATAAATAATCGTTCCTTGAGGTGTTGGATATGCAAATATATCTTGATCACCTTCATGTGAAATATTTGTCCATTGACACAATGGATTTCCATAAACATCTAGTCCAACATTGAAAGATGTCTGTAGTTTTACTTCTCCTTTATCAGCTTCATTTTTATACTTGAAAGAATTTTCATCTAAACTATTTAATTTTTCCATATAACATTAAAATTTAGTTTGTATATCTTCGTCCAAATTGAACTTACGTATTAAATGGGATTGTTCCCATGAATTTAACCAATTAAAATATTCAATACCAAATATTTTTTGAGACAATAAATCTTGCTCTTTGTATGAGTTTTCTACTACAGCCATAACATATTTAATGAAAAATTTATAATTGAGCTAATAATTTTCTGTATCTAATATCTAAATAGACACTAAATATTTTTTTAACGATCATCATCATTACTCTCCAGAACTTCTTAAATAAAAAAAGCAGCACAGGAGCGATGATAAAATTAACAATAAATTGCAATAAATTAAATATTGCAGAAGCGAACATAAAAATAAGTCTATCCATTTTATTCGGTTTTTTCGGTTTCAAGCAACATGAGTTTTTCAAGTTGTTGTGCATTTTGAATAACATCTTCAATTAAATCAATCATTGTTGGATGTTGTTTAACAAATCTATTTTTAAGGGTGTCGAAATAATTTTCCATGAGTTCTAATTTTTAAATTTATATTTCTTTCTTATACTTAAAGATACGACAAAGCACTAGTTTTTGCAATTATACCACCAAACAAAAATCAACAATCCAATCCTTCCCCTAAAGCCTTTTCAAAAGATATTGATTAATTTAGAAAAAATTAGTGATAGTAATTTAAATTTCAAGTTTCTGCAACTGTGTTTGTATTATATTATAATATTTCTCTATTATATTATTTATTATAACTATTATATTATATAGGTACACAGTTATAGAAAGGTGAAAACTGACATATTTTTTAGGTAACTATAATATAATCAGTTATTTAACTGTGTTTTATCAATTTAAAGTCTTAAACACAGTTGTAGAAAGGTGAAAAAAAGTATTAATATATTGATTTTAAGCAACTAATATAAAAAACTATAAAATAATACTTAATTGAGTTAAACACACTTATAGACAGGTGAACACACTTGTAGACAGCTAAAACACACTTGTAGACAGGTGAACACACTTGTAGAAAGGTAAAAATTGTTAATAAGTCAGCTTTAAACACACTTGTAGAAAGGTGGAATTAGTAGTTGATTTAAATGAATTAAAAAAATGATTGATAAAAAAAAGCGAAAAGGATAGAAAAGAAAATCCCCCCTGAAGAATGAGGGGGGATTGTAATGGATAGCCTGACCTTTTAAGGATTCGCCCAAATTTTAATCTATCTGTAATCCTTTATTTAGTTTTTCAATTCCTGTAGCGATTTCTTTTGCTTTGTGTTCAATTGGTTTTTGATTTTTCGGTTGAACATCTGGTAAGCCGGGTTTAATTTTATTATCTATATATTTTTCTTTATAATTTTCAACATTTAATAGTTTTAAAGCAGTTATAGCGTGAGAGGGTGTTTTAGCAGTTTTACACACGTCACTAATTTGCTTGTCGGTAGCAAATTTATTTAGAGTATCAACTTTAGTTTTATCCTGTGTCAATGTATCTTTAAATATTTGATTGTATTCATCGTTTGTAAAAGGAATTGGTCCAACATTGCCTTTTATTTTTTGCTCTAAATCAATCGATTTATTTTGCGTATTGTTAGGAGCTGTTTGCTCATTTCCTTTATTTTCTTCGTTTGGTGTAGAATTTTCCATTGTTTTCGGGTGTTCTAAAATATTATCTTGAATCATCATTTTATTAAATTTAGGGTTAGTAGGTATAAACACCTACTATTAATAAGTTTAGTTTTTAATAAAGTAGTTTTGTAATTAGTTATATATAAGCAAGTTTAGTGAAAAATCGTATAGTATTTTTTAATTGAATTAATTTATCTTTAAATTTAAAAACAAATGTACAAAAAAAATTGAGATAAGTATATGTAAAAAGTTATTATATTAAAAATTTAATTATATTTGTAAGAAAAAAATGCAACTTTTAACAATCATACTAGCGGATTCATGGGACACATACGAAATGTATAATGGATCAACAAACTTAGCCCCTTGGCAATCTCTAAAAGATATAGCAGGTTCTTTGCTTGCTATGGGATTTTTCATAAGGGCATTTGTAATTTTTAAACGAGTAATGTCAGAAGAAAGCCCAGAAGGGGTTTTAAAAGGAGTTTATAGCTTAATATTCGGAATATTAGCAGTAGTAGTAATAACAAAAATACTTTAAACCAATAACCATGCCATACCTATTAATCGGAATTTTAGTAATGTTTTTTTTAATTTTCTTTTTTGGAAGAAAATTAAAAGCAATATCAGAAGCTCAACAATTAAAAAAAGAGCAACAAACAGTTTTAGAAACTGAAGAAAGTGATTCAAGCCAAAACAGTGAAGAAAATGTTTGAATTTGTCGCTATACTCGGTTTTGTATCAGTAGGAGTGTTAGGTTATCAAAACTACCAAAAATCAAAGCGAATCCAATCATTGGAATCAAGATTTACCGATCAAGACTTGTCGGATGGTGTTGAAACTATCAGAGAAGATATTGATTCAGTAGATACACTGAATCAAATTGAGGGAAAAGCAATAAAGGTGTCAAAAGAAATGATGCAACAATTAGAAGCGTTAAAAAACATTAAAAACACCTATTCAAAACAAGCTACAAAACTCAATAAAAAGGAAAACGAAACAGATCCTCAAACAAAAGGAAATGAATTGATTTTAGAAAAAAAGAAAAAAGATAATGAAGATGGCTATACTGGAGCATTTTAATATATTAATTCAAATTGCTGATCCTTTTGCAGGAGAGCTTGTAACAATAACTAAGCAAACAGAAAGTGGTACAAAAACCTTTATAACTACTCTAATGGGTTTTCTTTATGGCTTTGCCTTTTTATTTGCGGTGTTTAGGGTTTTAAACCACAATGTAAAAGGCGGTGTTTATATCATAATAGGATCAACCGTTATTTTAGCACTAATACTGAAGATTTTAGAACTCATGAATTGAAAAATTAAACTTTAAAATAAAACAAATAAAATGAAAACAAAAAAAACAGTAATTAAATCATTAATTTTAATTGCATTATTAGTAATTGCAATTCCATCATTTAGTCAAGGACCCCCGGGAGCAGGTGGATTATTAGGTACGACACAAACAACGTTAGGAGGTCAATGGGTTAGCTTTAAATCAATAATGGGTTATATAGGTGGTTTCTTTTTTTGTGGGGGTATAATACTAGCGTTATACGCTTATTTATATGATCAATCAAGAATGAAAACAGCTACAATATCATTAATTGCAGGAGCACTTTTATTGACGATTGGTGGAGCAATGAATTATTTATAATTAAAAATAAAAAAAGCAGGAGTTTAATTACTTCTGCTTTTTTAAATTTAGTAAAAATGGAAATAAGAGGTAAAACAAAAATAACGTTTGATAGAATAAATGAACCTGTAAAAAAATGGGGGATGAGTTCATTAAGTTTGGTAGCATTTATAGCAGTTATGTTAATTGTAGTAGCTATTCTATTATTTATTCATGTTATTTCAGCAGTTATTTTTATTTGTATTTACATTTTTAGTTTTTTAAAATATAGTAAGTGGTTAATTAAAAACAAAAAAAAAGGAATTAATAATCCTTTTCTAGATAATCTAGAATATTTAGGAACTCCAAAATATTACGAGCAAAATTTAGATTATAAAAATATTTATAAAAAATAATTTTAGAGTGTAAATAAACAATCTTTAACCAATTTAGAAACCTAAAATCTAACCATTATTCAAAATAAAATGAAATGAAAAAACTAAATGATTCAGTTGATTTAATGCCTTTTGATTTTATAGGGGACAAACATGTAATTACCGCATATGGGGATATTGTGTTTGCTTGTGAAATTGAAATGATTGAATCATATACAATGGCAGATAGTATATCTTCAGATAATGAAACAAGTGAAGTGAATTTGTTTTATCATGAATACAAAGCTGCTTTAACAAAATTAGAAGAAGGTACAATAGTTCAGAAAATTGTAAAAATATATACTCTACCTCATAATAGAAATCCTAGTGAGGGTTCACAAACCAAACGATGGAACGAAGATATGTTTATTAATAGAGACGTTATGTTTGAGAAAACATATCTTTTAATAGCTATACCTTTTAGAGATTATAAAAAAGGTGGGAAATTAGGAGGTTTATTTTCAAGAGTTGAAAGGTTTAAAGGTTTGGAATATATTGAAACTTATATTGCAAAATATGATTCATTCCAAAATAGTTTAGAGGGAGTATGTAAAAATGTCACTCAATTAAGCGGAGATCAAATACTAGAACTATACGTTGATTGTTGGAACGTAGGAAAAAAAGGAGAAGTTTTACAACCATTAAAAGTTAATCAAGACGGGTTAATGTTGGGTAATGAGTTTGTAGCGGTTTTAAGCTCAAGTAAAATGCCTGGTTCTTTCGATGGATTCACAAAAATGAATCGATCATTAACTGAAACTTCAAAAATTAATAAAAAGAAAAAAACGAATAAAACCAGTTTTAGAGGGGATGTAAGTTTACCCACTTCCTATTTATTTCCTTTAGGGATCGGGTTACCGATTGATCATTTTTTGATTGAAACAATTAAAGTTGAATCATCAGACGAAGTTGATACTCGTTTATCAAAAGAAGCACAAGGTTTAAATTTCCTTATTGGTTTACGTTATCAAGACGCAATTAATAAAAAAAGAGATATTGAAGAAATTAAATTACAAAAATCAGAATTTTCATTTAAATATGCAAGTTGGGGGTGTACAGTTATTTTAAAATCTCCAGATAAATCAGAACTTTCACATCTTGTAAATTTAGTTACTGATAAAGCCATAAAAGAATTAGGGATGGTTTTGGCTATTCAAAATGCAAAATCATTTAAAACCTTTTATTCAGCATTACCAGCTTGTGCAAGAATCAATGAAAACTTAAGACTTACTTTTTTAGAGGTCTGTAGTTATATGACGCATTTAGAATCATTCAAAAAGGGAAATTCATCAGGAGTAGTCCTTGTTGATTTATTTGGAAAACCTTTTGTTTTTGATTTTTGGGATGAATCTAATAAATATGTAGAAGCAAGAAACGGTGTAATCTTTGCACCAACAGGTCAAGGTAAGTCATTTATGGTAAATCACTTTTTAGATCAATCTTATTGGGCTGGAGATTTAATATTTTTAATAGATGTAGGAGGATCTTATAAAAGAATAACTGCATTGAATAATGGAACTTATATTGATTCTAAAAATATAGAAAATCTAAAATTCAATCCATTTTTAGATTGTTATTCTAAAAATGGAGAGTATTATCCAGAACTTGACTCAAGGGGAGTTAAAGATCCTATGTATTTAGATTTCATCACTTCATTGATAGTTTCATGTTATAATCCGTTAGCTGATAAAAACAGTAAAGGAGCGAAAGTAGTTTTAGAAAAAAGTGTTTTACAATATTTTGATAAAGCAAATACAGAAACTATGATAATAGGTTTTGATTCATATTATACTTTTCTTCAAAATCACTTTTTCCCAGAAAACAAAGAATTTGAAAAATTTCTAAATTTTAGTGAGTTCTTATTAATCATGGAGAAATTTAGATTAGCTGGTTCGCACGGTTTTTTATTAAATAGTGAAACAACTTTTGATTTAAACAAAAGATGGATCACTTTTGATTTAGTAGGGGTTGCTAATAATAAAGAGTTGCAAGCACCAACATTATTAATGGTAATGAATCTTTTTGAAAAAATGACAGCAATTCATTACGGTAACAGATTAAGAATGTTTATTGAAGAAGCTGTAGATTTCCTTCAGGGGGGTGTTTTCTCTGATTATATAGGTGGTTTATACAGAAAAATAAGAAAATACGGTGGTCAAGTCTTTATTGTAACTCAATCTATTGAATTTTTAGACAAGCTTGATCCTTTGGTTTCCTCGTCTATTATGACTAATAGTGAAATAAAAATCATTTTGAATCATGAAAAAGTATCTTATTTATATCCACGTTTGATAAAAGATTTATCGTTATCAAAAAGCGAAGCTGAATTAATTCAAAATCAAACAGCATTGTCGGATTCGAAATATAGAATTGGATTTATGAAGTTTGGATCAATGAAAGGTTTTTTGTTTAGACATGAGGTGTCTGCTGAAACATTTGCAATGTATCAAACCAATGCTTCAGAAATTAAAATGATTGATGAACTTATTGAACAATCAGGAAATGTAGTTTCAGCAGTTCAAACTTATGTAGAAAACAAACAGGCTTTAGGGGTTGAGGTTTTGGAGTTAATTGAAAATGATGAAGAGGAATAGTAATAATTAAAAAATAATGAAATGATAGAAAAAATATTTTTAGTGATTTTCCTAGTTTGTGTTTCGTTTAGATCAAATGAGCAGGTGGGAGCAAGTATTGTTTATGACCCAACAAATGGTGCTCAAATAGCGAGTGTACTACAAACAATGAAACAATTAAAAGATGTAAACGAGCAATGGAAGGCAAGTTCTGAATTTTTAAATAAAATAATGAAAGAAGGTAAAGAAGTTAAAAGATTAATTTCTTTACTAGAAGGTATTGTTTGTTCCACCAATGAATTGAGTTTATACCTTGGGGTACGATCAAGTCAATTAGCTTGTTCAAAAAAAATACAAATGGATATAGCACTTGCAAAAATTGACGGAGTTTCTGGTAAAATTCAAATGATTGCAACAGGAGCAATTGTACTTAGTCAGTATGAAACGATTTCATCTTTAAAAGATTTAAATGATGAATTAGAAGAAGCAGCTCAATCAACTGCAAGTTTAAATGCTTTTTTACGATCCGATTTTTTAAATAGTCAATCAGATGAATATGATGCAAACCATGGCTATGAGCATGTTTCACTTTTAACTAAAATGAATTTATAATGGCGGCAGCAGAATTATCAGCAATAACGTGGGACACTCCAACTTTTGATTCAGTTGTAAGTCAAGCATTAGGATGGACAAGTATTATAGGTGTATTTTTATCTTCTTCCTTTTTAGCATTGAAATTGGGATATGAATATTTCAAATATTCATTAGGAGCAGCACAAGGAAACGATGTAAATGTAGTTTGGGATTGGCAAGAGGTTGTAAGGGTTTTTGTAATTATCACTTTAATTGGGTGTTATACTCCACTTTCCAAAGGAGTAACTTCAGCGATTTCAGAGATAAATTCTATTACTCAACCTAATTCAACAATGAATGATAAGTTAAAAGCTTCTGCTAATCTTTGGTATGTAAAAAATCATCATGCAGTTGAGTACGAGTTAATTCAAAAATTAAGGGCTAATAAAAAAGATGCTCAATTAGCTGGAAATACAGAAAAAGTGCAAGTTTTAGATGCTGAATTAAAAAGACTTGGGGGTGAAGTATATGCAAATACGAATGGAGATCCAGACGGGGATGTAAGCACAAAAGCTGAAAAAGAAGAAGGAGAGTTTTGGTCAATGTTAAATCCTGCAAAAGTGTTTGAAAATGCCTTAATTGGTTTAACAGCAATTTTAGCGGATGCTATTAAGATTATAATGGGAATGTTTGTCAAGATAATTTTTAAAGTGGGTATTATCTTAGGGCCACTTGTTTTAGCTTTTTCTATATTTCATAAAGAAAAGGCGATAGGATTTTTTAATAAAATGGTTTCCTTAGGTCTTGTTTTTACAACGTTAAATATATTAGACCTTATTTTCTTACATTTTTATGATGCATATGTTACAACTGATGTTTCGGTTGGTGAATCGCTAGCTATTAATTTATCAATGATTGGTTGTTATTTGTCAGCATTTAAGCTTACTTCTATGTTTATGGGTGAAGCAGGATTAGGATCGGTAATGGGTAGAGGTATGGGTGCTGCAACGGCTGTTGCGGGTGCGGTAGCTATGGGTATTGGAAAAGCGGCAGGATCATCAAAAGAAGGTTCAAAGACAGAATCATTTGGAAATAAAATGGGTAAATCTATTGGAAAAGCAGCTAATTCAATTTCTAGTAGTGGTAATGAAAGAGCTGATTAACTTTAAATCTAAACAAAAATGGAAATAGAAAATTTAAAAAAAGAAATAGCATTGGTAAAAGCTGAAGGAGCATATAAGAAAGTAATGTTACTTTCAAGTTTGTGTGTTGTAGCAAGTATTGTTTTTTCAGTTTTAATGTATTTAAAAACTGAAAAGAAAATAAAAGACATTTCAAGTAAAGTCGTAGTTATTGATAACGGTACAGTTATTACAGGGGATGTACAGGAAGTAAATGAAACAGAATTAGCAAAGTTAAAATGTGAAAATGTTTTAAGAATTGGAGTGGACTATTTATATTCATTTTCGGCTGCTAATTATGATGAACGAATTAATCTTGGGAGAGCGTTTTTTGGAAAAAGTGGGGATGAGATTTTACAAGGCTATTTGAATGGACAAGTAAAAGATAAAATCGTACAAAACAATTTACGAGTGGATCTTGTAGTTAAGAAACTTGAAGTAACAACAAATGGTTCTGCAATAACAGGAGAAATCCAGTTTGAACAATCATTTGTAAACGGAACTGCAATACAAAAAAGAACAATGATAGCTACCTGTTCTTTTGAAGCTTCACAAGTTAGTTCTAAAAATGCTTTTGGTATTATTATAGACAATTGGATGATCAAAACTGTTGCTAATTAAATAACTTACAATGGGAAAATTTTTAGAAGATTTAAAAAAAGATAAGAAAAAAGGAATGTTTCTTATTTTAGGAGTAGGAGGTTTATTATTAGTTATTGTTATGGGACTGTTTTTTGGTAAAAGCGGTACAACAACAGAACAAAAAGCAAAAATAGAATCAGATATAATAGTACCTGTTGATACAGTAGCTATAAATAAAGGTGAAAGTGTACCTCAAAATGAAAACTCGGATTTCTTTAATTCAGAAACAACAACTGAACAAACATCAGTTGTAGATCTGAAAGAAAATAACGTAGTAAAACAAAAACAAGTTTATGTTCCAAAACCAAAAAATTACTATTCTTCTTCTGTTACTACTCGACAAAGTTCTACTAACCAACAAAAAAAGCAACAAGTTAATTATGTTGCTCCTGTAGAAGTGGCAAGTGCTAAAAGGAGAAGATCTCCAAATGATGGATTAAGTAATTATACATCAACTGCAAATAATAAAACAATGCACTCGGCTGTAATTGCTAATGATAATAAGTTGGTAAAAAGTGGTTCATACGTTTCTATTAGAATTGCAGAAGATATAACAATTGGTGGAGTAGTTTTGAAGCGAAACAGTATCGTTTCTGGTATTGCTTCAGCGGGTGCAGAAAGAATGACAATAAGTATTCAATCCGTAAAAGTCAACAATGTAATAACTGCTGTTAAGTGGGAAATTATAGATGAAGATGGTAATTTAGGTATTCCTATACCTGAATCTGTTTTAACAGATATTGCAACCGGATCAGCTTCGGATGGGATTGATAAAGGGTCTTCTAAAGTGGAAGCAAATGTTCCCGTTTTAGGAAATGTAAAAGTAAATTTAAAAAAGAAGGTTAAAGAAGTTTCTTTTGTAATTAATAATGGTCACAAGGTTTATATTAAAGAAAAAACAAATTAATTCTTTAGTATAAAACACGTTCTTTAGATTTAAAAACAAACATAAGAAATTAATAGTTAAACAACTTTAATTTAGATATTTTTACAAAACATTACACTCTTAAAATAATTAAAATGTTAAAAAAAATTGCAATTCTTTTTGTGTTTCATTTAATGATTTTCAACAAAACAACTGCTCAAATCAGTGATACAATTTTTGTAGGTTATACAAAAACTGCTTATCTTTTATTTTCAGATTCATTAATTAAATACGATGTTGGTTCTGAAGATGTTATTGTTAGACATGCTAAAAATAAATTAATCTTACAGGCACAAGTTGAAGATTTTGAAGAAACTAATCTAATGGTTGAATCAAATAGTAAAATATTTATTTTCATTGTTGTTTACAAAGGAAATCCTTCAAAATATCTTTACGACTTTACAGATAAAGTAAAAACTACCGTTGGATCTTCAAAAACAACTTCTGTTGTAGAAGATAAATCAATTGTTACAGTTGCAAAAAACACAGATCAAGATTCTATAAATAAACACTATGAATCCATTTGTCAAAACTTATTAAATCAAGAAGATAAAATATTTAATAGAGGAGTTATAAAATACAAATTGAATATTTTTTTAAAAGATATGATAATTGAAGACGATAAAATGTACTTAAAATTTGAAATGGTTAATAAAGGTAACATTCCTTATAAAATAGATTTCTATCAATTCAAAGTTAAAAACGTTAAGAAAAAAATCAAAGGAGAAAGTTTTCAGATCATCGAATTAAAACCTTTATTCGAATACCACAGACCTACTACTGCTGAAGGTAAAACAACTTATGAATACGTTATTGTTTTAGATAAATTTGTGTTAACTGAAAATAAAAAATTAGTCATTGAACAATGGGAAAATAATGGTTCAGATATGAACATAGAAGGAGGAAGAAAAATCTTCTTTGAAATAACAAGTAAGGATATATTAAATATAAATAAATTATGAAAAACCTAAAAATCACAACCCTCTTTTTACTATTCATAGTATTTTCAAATTTTAGTTTTGCTGAAGATTGCGATGAATATAGTACAAGTCGTACAGTTGGAAGTAATACAACTGATATATCTATTTCAACTGATTTCGATAATCTTTATACGTGTGGAGATTGGTCAGACAGATCAGAAGTTGTTTTTGCACAATTAATTGTAAATGGAGGGATGTTTGGTCAATCATATTTGGGAAGTGGATGGATTAATAGTGATTTTACTTCAATAAATTTAAAACAGTTAATTTTAAATATATCAGGTTCTTCATTATGGAATTCGTTAAAAAATCATGAAAATTGGAAATTAGTTGTTAAAACATCTTTTAGAAAATCATGGCAAATAGCTGACGATGATTTAACTTTAACTTATAATTTTAAAATTGCCTCACAAGCTAACCTAACTACTAATTTATGTTCCAACAAATCCTATGTTTTTGAAGATTTTCTTTTGTCTCAACCTGTAACATATTCTTCTGGTTCTATTGGGTTTATAGATGGTGGTGGTTATTCAGCTTTACCAACTATGATAAATAATGAATATCATTATGAATATAATTGTATAATCGAAGGTTATAATTGCTTTATTCCTATTAAAGCTGTTATTAATGATTTAAAAACAGCAAAATTTACAACTACAATTCAAGCAGGTGGAGTTTCTACTAATATATCTCCTGCTGTTCCTTTATCAAATTATATTTATACTAATGGAGGAGTTCTTGAATGTAATGGATCTGGAATAATTTATAGTGGCACTACATTAATGTTTGATCCATCGATTGCTAATAACAACTGTCTGTTAAATCTTAGAACAAATAACGGAGGGTGTATTTCGGAATGGCAAGATACTATTTTCACTTTAACCCCAATTGTTTTAAATGTTACTAAGCCGGGTTTTAATTTAGCAACAACATTTGGTTCTGGTAGTATTGGAGAATGGAATATTTCTAATGTTAATAATGTTTTAGCATTAAATAACTTTCATTTTGGTTGTTCCAATAAAACTTATAATTTTTCTTTTACTAATAATCAAGCAAACGTTCATTATGAATGGAAAGTTATTTATAGACAACTTGAATACGCTAGTGGTATTGGTCAAACATTTACTTTAACGATGCCTGATAGAAACGTTGTTTCAGAAAACATGAATAATTCAATAACACCTATTAGTCAAATTAGTTCTTCTACTCCTTTTAATTCTGTTGTCGCTACACAATGTACTTATGACGTGTCAGGAGATAATATTGTTGATTCTGACGATCAATTATTGACTGTTAATTCTGGAGAACAAATGATTATTTATGCAAGAGCTTTAAATGTTCTTAATTCTCCTTCTTTATGGGGTTCTGTTACTATTGGTCTTGTAAAAACTCCAGAGGTTGATACTTTAACTTCTTATTGCTATAACGGAAACACGTTTTACACGTCTCCTCCTACATTAACTCCTGTCTATCTTGATACATTAATCGATACAAGATCTACTTCATGGGATTTGAATAATGACACTTTTTTTGATTTTTATAGTACAAGTAACACTTCGCACCCATTTACTTCTTCTACTAAATTACAATTAATAAATGTACAAGTTGTTGATAGTGTTAAAACACTTGGTTATTTCCCTGAAAATAACGGAACATATACACCTTATGAAGTTTATTCTCCTTTATCTGGAACTGTTTGTAAATCTGATATTAAAAAAATAAAATTTATTAAAAGTCCTGTTCCTGTTTATAATTTTAATTCTACAGGAACAATGGATCAAGGGTCTTATGTTCTAGGTGTGGTAGATGGAGCTAACTTTAACCCTTCAGTTGATAGTATTCAATGGAATTGGAATGATGGATCTACTTCATTTTATGGGGATTCTTTATTTCATTATTTAAATGATTTAGGGTATTATGATTTATCTATCTCAGTTACTGATCAATATGGGTGTTATGCTGACACTTTGTTTAGTCAAAATTGGTTTGTTCCTGGTTATTTATCAATTGACGAAAATATAAATTCAAATTCTATTAATTTATATCCTGTTCCAGTTGAGCATACTTTAACAATTAATTGTATTAAAGAGATAATAGAAGTTATTATTCAAGACGTAAACGGTAAGGAAGTTTTTAAATCTAAAAATAATGAAATGAATCTTGATGAATTAATAGCTGGGGTTTATTTTGTTAAGATTATTTATTCTGAGGGAGTAGTTACAAAAAAAATATCAAAATTATGAGAAAGTATATTAGTTTAATTATTTGTGTATTCATCTTTAACTCTTTATTTTCCCAAAGTAATTTAGTTAAAGGAAGTAAATTTATTGGTTTTAAATATGGAATGTCAAAATATAGTATTCCAAATTATTATCATCTAGAATACGGTGCTTGTGTAAAAGAAAAAATGATTCTTAGAATTGGAGTAGGGTATGAATACGGTGCAGTATATACAACAAAATTCAACAATGAATATTTAAATTTAGATTTCATTTACAATGTTTACTCCTTCAAAAATAAATTCTCATTTAATTTTGGATTAGGAGCAGTAGGAGGGATGGAACATACTTATTCAATAAGAAATCCATTTAGTAATTTAATTCCTATTTATGGCTTTAGGGGGGTAGGGGAGATTGAATATTTATTACGTGATCGTTTTTCTATTAAAGCTGAATTTGCTCAATGGTATTTACCAGAAAGTTATTTAGGAAATCTATTTTTCACAGGAACAATAGGTTTAAGTTGTGTAATTAATTAATAAAATAAAGAAGATGAAATATATTATAATAGCGTTAACCTTTATAATCTTTTCTTGTGATAAAAGAAAAGATTATTACTCAACAACAAATAAGGCATCAACAGTTAGTTTAGCTGTTACCAACCCTTCTACGTCTTTTTCTACGACTATAGATGGAAATAATATAACTGATACAATGAAACTTGGTCAAAAATACACTTTCTCTTTAGGTGTAACCGATGAAGCTACAAATGTTGATTTAGTTTTTCAAGGGGATGGATCTATTAAGATGGACGGAACAGCATTTACAACTACATCTGTTTTAAGAAATGATAATCATCTTTTTGAATATGATCCAAATTCAGTTGGAGATAAGTATTTTACGTTAACATTTAAAGATGTATTTGGAGTTGAAACAATTTATAATTTTCATATTGTTGTTTTTTTAAACCGAATACCTACAATTGATTGGGCATTATTTAATACAAATTTACTTTCACCATTAGACAAAACAATTGTTGTTACTGGTCAAGATGGTGATTATATTTATGGTGGTAATATTGTGTATTATCAATATGTGATCGGAGCAGACACAACTTTAACAGAATCAAATGAATTACATTATGTTTTCCCAAGTGTAGGAAACTACCTTATAAGTGTAAAATGTAAAGATTCAAATAGCGAATGGAGTAATGAAATTACGGTTGGAAACTACGTTATTCAATAGAAACCAATTATCTTTAGATTTAAAAACAAACATTGAGATACTCATTATTATTTACTTAATAATGAGTATCTTTGTTATAATAACACTATTTATTTATTATGAAAAACACTACACTAACAATTTTGACATTACTTTTTGGTTTTACATCCTTCTGTCAAACTTTCACCCTTACATCAAACATTCCTTGTGAGGGAGGTAACCTTGATTTACATTTTGAATTAACAGGTTTAGCAGGATGCCCGCCTTTTACATCGGTATTAACTTTTACTTTAGAAGGTCCAAATTTACCCGCTGAACCTATAACTATAGATACATATAAAGAAATTAATGATGTCTCTAGTTTAAATACAGGAACTTATATTGTAAAACAATATTGTGACGGTGTTTATTCAAGAGAAACATCTTGTGTAACCACTTTTACACCTGCTCCTACATTTACGTTTTCTTTATCTAATTTAACTCCATGTGAAGGTTCAGCGATTACTTACGCAACAATACCCCCATCTGTTTTATCAGATCTAACATATTACTACGTCCAATTATCATCATCAACTCCTCCAATAAATTTAAACCAAATACAAGCTTCACAGTCTGGAACTTATATAAGTAAAAGATACGGAACAGATGGTTGTGTATCAACATCTAGTAATACTCAAACATTAAATGTTATAACCAACCCTTATCTTGGAACACTTTCAGTTGACAATCTTTTTCCTTGTCCTTCTGACAATATTTCTTTAAACACAACTTCTGTTGCAGGATCAACTTATGCATGGAGTGGACCAAATGGTTTTACATCAACACTTCAAAATCCAACAATTGCAAACATTCAAGTTGCAGGAACAGGAACTTATTCGTTGGTTGTTACTAATACTGCTACTGGGTGTTCTTCAGTTGCAAGCGCAAATTCATCAATTCAAGTTTTAGTTAATGGTTTACCTTCAAGTGCGACTGCAATTTCATTTTCCGATAATACGCCATGTGCAGGAACAACACTATCATTAAACACAACTTCTGTTACAGGATGTACTTATGCATGGAGTGGACCAAATGGTTTTACTTCAACTCTACAAAATCCAACCATTTCAAACATTCAAACGATTAATAATGGTGTTTATTCATTAACTATAACTAATTCTGTTACAGGGTGTGTTGTTAGTACGGCTAATGTTAATAGTAGTTCTATTGATCTTCAAATAGTTGAATTACCAATTTTCACTTCTTCTGTATCGGCATCTGATCTTACACCTTGTTTTGGAGAGTCTGTCTTTTTTACAACTCCTTTCTTCCCTTTTTCAACTTTTTCATGGAGTGGACCAAATGGTTTTACTTCAATAGAAAGAATGCCAACCTTATCTGATCTTCAATCGGTGAACACAGGAGTTTATTCATTGGTTGTCACTAAAACATCTACAGGTTGTTCTTCAGTTGCAAGTGCTAATTCTAGTTTAAACCTTTTGGTTGATTGTTTTGTAGGATTAAATGAAAATGAAAATTCATCAAAAGCAATTACTGTTTTTCCAAACCCTTTTAACCAAACGTTTAATCTTACTTTATCTGAATTGTCTGATATAGAAATAGTAAATTCTCTTGGTAAATTAATTTATCAAAACACTATTAATATAGGTATCAATACAATTGATTTAAGTAATATATCATCTGGAGTTTATTTTTTAAAATGTAACGATACAGTTTTAAAAATAATAAAAGAATAAGATTTATTTAAACTGGTTCTACCCCCTAAAGCTTATTTTCAATATATATACGTAAAAAATACATATATTGTTTTGCTTTTATTATATTTGTCAAAATTTTATTAAAACCAAAACGTATGAAACTAATTTCCAAATCAATTTTCTTTTTTTATTTTTTATTTTTTTCTAATCAATCCTTCACACAAAATGCATTTTCTCATATTGAAGGAACTCAAACATCTGGAGGAGGAACAACAATTTGTCTTGGTGCACACTGGACTCTTAAAGGATGGTCTGACGCTCTTAATCCTTGTGGCGGGGCAATAACTAAGAAAATTACAGGTCCAAATGGATTTGTTCAAAATAATTATGTAGGTGGTCAAATAACCATGCCTGATATGAATGCAAGTCTTCAAGGTATTTATACTTATACCGTATCATGTAATGCGACTGTCATAGCAACTGCAACATGGAATTGTGTAATGTCTAATAGTCTTTACACTACATCTTTTGCCACCGCTACTAACCCTGTTTGTGAAGGTGCAATTGTTGTTTTTTCCCAAACTACAACTCCGGTTGATCCTTCTCCACTTTCCATGTCTACTTATTGGTATCCAAACGGAACAATGGTGGTTGGACCTACAGGGGGTGCAGCTTCATCTACTCACCCTTTAGTTTCTTCTGAAACAGGAGTTTACACTTGTAAAAGATATGGGGGGGATGGGTGTATTACTCCTTGTTCTAATACTATTAATATAACTATTAACCCTAAGCCTTATATTGCGTCTTTGTCTATTGTAGCAACACCTTCTGAAACTCCTTGTGCTGGTGAAACTGTTACTTTAAATCAATCTATTGGTTTTGGATGTACATATTTATGGAGTGGACCAAACGGTTTTACATCAACTTTAACTAGTCCAACTATTCCTAATTTTCAAATAATCAATAATGGTACATACTCCTTAAGAAGTAAAAAGACTGCTACAGGTTGTATAAGCGATCCTAATACTATTAATATAACTACTACCCCTTTACCTGTTGTAGCTTCAGCGATAACAGTAAATGATAATACACCTTGTGTTGGATCAACACTTAATTTAAACTCATCATTGGTTGCAGGATCAACTTACGCATGGAGTGGACCAAATGGTTTTACTTCAACACTACAAAATCCAACG
>CANJKA010000009.1 GCA_947474675.1 Flavobacteriales bacterium | reverse complement strand
ACTGAACGTATATCTTCTAGTTCCTTGTTTTGAATGAAACTGTCTTTTGTCGTTCCTGCACTGTGTAAAACACCATTGATAGAACCATACTCTTTGCGAATTGATTCCAATAAATCAGATAAAGAATTTCTATCTGTCACATCACTTTGACGGTATTCTAGTCGTGGATTCAATGACAACTGCTCTTGTTTTTCTACAGATAATGCACTTCTACCCGTTAAAATCACTCGAGTATCTTTGGTTCTTAAAATATAATCACTAAATATTTGACCAAGACCTCCAAATCCTCCTGTAACCAAGTAAACACCGCCTTCTTTAAGAACCTTTTTATTGAATAACTCTTTTGCAAAAATTACTTCTTCCAATTGTTTCTCTTCTCGAACATTATTTTCATAACGGATATCAATGGATCCTATCGAACAACTTTCGTTTTCTATAATCGACACCATTTCTTCGACTTTTTGAATCGACAGATTATCAACGCCAATTAATTTTGTGTGAAAATTAGGATTTTCTTGTTGTGCTGTTTTTAATAGACCACTCAAAAAACCATATTCTGTGACTTCTGAATTTCGATACAATAACAACAACTGGGCTTCATTTTTCTCAAGTATTTTTGAACGTACGATTTCAAAAACTTCTTCAAAACAATGGCTTTCATTTTCTGGTTGAATGCTCCATGTCTCTAATTCCGTTCTTTCTTTTATAGCATCTCCTAATTGAGCACTTCCTCCCAATAAAATAACTTCGGTTGATAAATTTAATTTTTCTTCTTTTTGCTTTTTCTCAATCCAATACTGTTCATAAAAACTTAAAACTGGTAATTTTTCAATCTTCTTAATGGATTGATGATTTTTGTTAAACGTGAGAGCTACAAAATCACTAAACTTCAACAAAACATTACCATTGTCATCCATCAAATTCACATCATAACTGCGTATACTTTCGTCTTTGCTTAAAGTGTCATTTTCACAAACATAAGCCCACATTGTTGTAGTGAGAGGTTTAAGTATTTGGATTTCTTTGACCGAAAAAGGTACGTATAAAGACTGGTTTTCCTGATTCATCACGAATCCAAAACATGATTGAAAACATACATCCAGAGAACCTAAATTTAAAGTATATTCATCCATTAAGGGAAGGTTTGCTCGTGTCAGAACTTTACCTTCGTTAAAATAAACAGATTCAATACCTTGAAAACTATGCCCTAATTGTAGTCCAAGCTCAGAAAGCTTATTGTAAAAATCAATTTTATCAACTTTTTGTTCAAATTGTTCTTTTAATTTTTTGAGATTTAGTTGTATTAAATTTACTTCATCAAATCTTAATTTACCACTACAATGTATAATATTAGAACCGTTTACTATTGAAAAAACTTCAAAATTAGACTCATGAACATTTATTGCAACTTCAATTGATTTTCCTTTTTCAAAAACAAAAGGCTTAAACCAAGTGACATCCACAAAAGAAGTAATCTTCAATTTGAATTCAAGTTGAAACGCAGTCGAAACCATTTCTAAATAAGCCACTGCTGGCAAAATTCGATCATCATTCAAGACATGATCTAATAAAAAATGTTCTTTCCCTGAAAATTGACTCGTAAACACAGTACTATTTTCCATAACTTAATTCAATTGTTTCTTTCTTTGCGTGTAACAAAGGATGAAGTTTACTAACTGTTGACAACGATTTAACCCAATACCTCGCATTTTCGAAAGAATATGTTGGTAAGGATATTCGATTTGGGGAATTTCCATTGTATAAATCTCTCCATTCAAAATTCTCACCTAAAACCCATTCCGAAGCTACTATTTCTATCCACTTTTGAAAATTTGAAATTTCTTTGACTTGAAGTCTTTTTTTACCAAATTTTGGTGTTGATCTTCCAATGAAACTTACTTTATCATTTTCAATAAAATTCTTTAATTGTAATTTAAGATCATTTTTGTCAGATACTAAAAACGCCAACCTTTCTTCAAAATGCTCTCTTCCAATTTGGGTCGTAAAAGCAAAATCACATAATGTAATTTGCTCATTAGCATCACAAAAGTCGAGATATCTTTGCGCTGATTGTTTTAATCCCGAAAAAGTCATCGATGAAAGTAAAATTAATTCAATAGAAAAGGGAGACTTAAATTCCATGTCTTGAGAACAAAATTCCTCTACAATAAAATGAGCATTAGAACCACCAGCTCCAAAACTACTTATACCAGCTAGCCTTTTTTGATTTGCACTTGTCTTCCAATCATCCAATTTTTGTTGGACGGTAAATGAACTATTTTCAAAATCTATATTAGGATTTAATTCTTCCGCGTGTAAAGAAGGAACTAACGATTTATATTTTAATTGTAAAACTACTTTCATTAAAGCAGAGACACCCGCTGCAGATTCAGCATGACCTATGTTTGATTTTACAGATCCAATTTTGATATCATTTCTTACCCCATATACTTTTGATAAACCTGCAATTTCAATTGGATCTCCCAGACTTGTACCTGTACCATGTGCTTCAATATATCCTATTTGTTCAGGCTTACTATTAGCTCGTTTCAATGCCTTTTCAATAACTGAAGCTTGAGCAAATGGATTCGGAACACTATATCCATTTGTTTTTCCACCATGATTAATGGCTGTTCCTTTAATGACCGCATGAATATTGTCCCCATCTTGTATTGCTTTCCTTAACGGTTTCAATAATACCACACCCACACCTTCAGCTGGAACATAACCTTCTGCTCCCTTTCCAAAACTTTCACATTTTCCTTGGGCTGAAACAAATCTCCCTTGACTCAAGGTCAAATATTTGTTCGGATGAGCACATATATTTACACCTCCAGCAAAAGCAAATTCGCACGATTCATTTATCAAAGATTCACAAGCTAAATGGATGGCCGTCAAAGAGGATGAGCACATTGTATTCAAAGTTATACTTGGTCCATTAAAATCCATAAAATAGGACACCCTATTCGCTATACTTCCAGCACTAAATCCTGGATGAACAGCGTTACCTTTCAAGCGTTCTTCAACTCCTATTAAAGGGTAATCTTCAAACATTACACCAGCAAATACACCTACATTACCTTCAGAAGTTGATTTTTCTTTTAGCAATTCTCTTGTGTAACCTGCATCTTCCATTGCCTCCCATGCTGTTTGTAGAAATAAACGTTCCTGAGGATCCATTAATTCAGCTTCCTTGGGAGATATGTTAAAGAAAAGTGGATCAAATTCTTCAATACCATTAATAAAACCGCCCCATTTGCTATAACTTTTTCCTTCTACTCCTTTTTTCTCATCATAAAAATCTTCCAATTCCCACCTCATTTGAGGAATTTCTGTAATACAATCTTTCCCACTTTTCAAATTCTCCCAAAATTGATTGAGATTATCAGCCCCTGGGAATCTTCCACTCATTCCTATAATTGCGATATCATTCGATTTAACATCACTACTTTCTTCGATATCAGAATATTTTGAAGATTGTTCGTGAATTATGTCATTCTTAATTTGATGATAATGATGTTGAAAAATGAAATCGGATAATTGATTCAAATTCTGGTACTCAAAAAAGAGAGTCCTAGGCAATTTTTGAAAATACTCCGAAAGTTTATTCGTTAATTTTGTAATGAGAAGTGAGTTAATACCAAATTTTTCAAAAGGTACATGCCCCTCCATTTCCTTTTCTGTAATCTTTAATTCCTTTGCTATAATTGATCGCACGAATTGAAAACAGTCGTCCATCTTTAAGTTACTTAAAGCTGTCGATGTATGGTCATCAAATTGACTCTTTAAATTGGATTGTATCAAAGAATTTCCTTTCCAAATCATTACCTGCGTGTGTTCGCTAGCAAGCATCTTTTCAAGAACCAAAAATGCTTCTTCTGATTTCAAAGGCAACATACCAAATTCTTGTTTCAGGTATTTGAGTGTTTCATCATCTGGATTCATTCCAACTGAATCCCACAACGGCCAGTTTATACAAAGGGTTTTTCCAGTTCTAGTTCCAGACTTAACTCGTTCATTTCTCTGTATCGAAAATTCATCCATGTAAGCATTCGCACATGCATAATCTGACTGACCAATATTTCCAATGACACCAGCAACAGAAGAATAACTAATAAAGAAATCTAATTGTTTCTCTTTTGTTAATTCATCTAATAGTTGAATTCCTTTTACTTTTGTTAAAAGTACTCTTTGAAATTCATCAACAGTTTTTGATCGAATTAAATTATCTTTCTTCGAACCAGCAGCATGAATTACACCTTTGATCTCACCGAATTTTTGTTCAATTTCATCTAGTGTGTGATTTAACTGATCTCCATCTGTAATATCACAACTAAAATAGTTTTCAACGGCTATAAAATCTATGTTTTGAGCTATTTGCTCATCTATTTTTTTTCGACCAATCAATATAGGAATCCCTCCATTTTCATGTATATATTTCGCTGTCAAAATACCTAATGCTCCACTTCCACCAGTTATGATCGTTACTCGAGATCGAAAAGCTGAAGATGAAACTTCACTATCCATTATAACTTCTTGTAATTGTCTAACTTTTCGAATTCCTTGATCGATTCGGACTTCTATATCATCCGTTTGCAATTCGTTTTCAATAATTACTTTGATTTCTTGACTATTGGATGCAGATAATTTCTCTAAACCAATGACTTTAACCTCCCAACCTAATTTTTCTTGTTGTAAGACTTTTAACATAGCCGAAACTGACGTCGCAACTACCTTATTTTGTTCGCTGTATACAACTATGAAATGCTGCTTTTCATTGTAATCGATCCATTTTTTTAGACATAAGAATACCTTCTCCAAACATTCTTCGTCCGAACCAAATGAAATATTTTCAACTTCATTTTCCAATTCTTGTTTCAAATAATCTTCTAACAAAGGACTTCCATCAATTAGGAGTATTCTTTTTTCTTCAGGAAATTGTTTTTCGGACATTGCTAAAGACTTTGTTGTCCAATTATTGATATATAGCTTCAAATCAATGTCACTTTGAGTATTTTGACTTATTTTTTGAATACTAAAATCATCTATTTTAATAACTGTTTCACCTGTCTCACTATATCCTGAAATCGAAAATGTTAAAACTTCTGCAGATTCATTCACTTTTTGTGCATGTACCCATTTCAAGTTCTCAAATGGAGCAAAGCACTTAATTGAATCTACAGCCATAGGAATGAATTGTGAATCGGAAGAACGCTGAAATTCTGTTCCAATAGCAACATGAAAAACAGTATCTAATAGATACGGGCACCAAGTCATTTCTTCAGAACGAACTTTACCTAATTTAGCCAATACCTGATCATCATTTCCCCATAATTGTTCAATGTTTTGAAATAAATCACCGTATTGAAATCCTTTTTTTGCTAGAAATTGGTAAAAATCCTTTACATCGATGGAACGATATACTTGTTGTTGAAGTACTTTTAAATCAATTCTAGTACTATTTTTTGGAACTGAAGGTACACAATTTGCAACTGAAACAAGTTCATTATTTGAACCTAAACAACTAATTTTACATCCATCACTTGTAGCTTCTATAATTGTTTTCAAGACAGCATCTTCTGGTGAAAAAGGTTTTAACCAATTTACTTGTCTCAATTGCACCTCTTTGCACTGAAGAGCTGTACTCCCTACAAATCGCATTATTTCCAACTGAACAGTGCCTGGAAGCAGGGAATTCCCATTAAAAACATGCCCAGTAAAATAGGGTTCATTTCCTACAAATATTGATTCAAATGAACAATGAGTTAATGTAGACTTATTGAGGTTAACCAAAGGATGTAATTTGTTCGTTCCTTCATTTTTTGAGGCCGTTCTTTTTACTGATATCCAATGTGATTCAGGTGAAAACGGGTAAGTTGGAAGACTCATTTTTTGAAAATCAGATGTTCCATGAATGGTTTTCCAATCCACATTTATTCCTTCCATCCAGAATTTTGCTACTAACGTCCAATCGTGTTGTGAAATCGCCTCTTCCACTGAAATTATTGTCGTATTGTCAGAAGTTAAATATTTTGATTTCGGATCTATAAGATACTCCTCTAAATTAGTTAACAATTCTTCTGTAGAATTTACCACAAATGCTGCTCGTTCTTCCATCGCTTGTCTTCCAAACTGAAGTGTACACGCTAACTGTTGAAGAGATGTATTTTTATTGTCCACCAACCAATTATGAAACTGACGAATCTTTTCGATCAAACGATCCTTATTTTTTGCCGAAAACGGTACTACAAGAGTAGATAAAGTCGTTTTAATATTAATAGCTTCGGGAATGTACTCTTCAACAACCATGTGTGCATTTGTACCACTTATTCCAAAACTACTAATTGCAGCTCTTCTTGGTTGATTATTCGTTTTTAACCAAGGTTGTAATTCTGTATTGATGTAAAAAGGTGAACCTTCTAAATCAATGTGTTCATTTAATTTTTCAAAATTTATTGAAGGCGGGAGTTGCTGATTCTTCAGCGCATAAATCACCTTCAAAAAACTTGCAACACCAGCAGCAATAATGGAGTGACCAATATTGGTTTTAACACTACCTATTGCACAATATTTCTCTTTTTGGGTATACTCAGCGAACGATTGTTTTAATGCTTTTATTTCGATTGGATCACCTAATTTAGTCCCCGTTCCATGAGCTTCAACATACGAAATAGTTTCTGGATGAATTCCAAAACGATCGTACACTTCTTTTTGTAAACGAGTTTGAGAAGTATAACTTGGAGCCGTTATACCGTTGGTTTTTCCATCTTGATTGATTGCTGATCCTTTTATTACAGCGTAAATATGTGCACCTTCTTTTTTTGCTTGCTCCAACGATTTAAGAACAACTACTCCTACACCTTCACCTGGAACAAAGCCATTTGCGCGATTGTCAAATGTATAACATTTACCATCATCACTCAACATTCCCCCATCACTGCTCATGATATGCACTTGCTCATTTGTACGCAGGTAAACTCCCCCTGCTAAAGCACTATCACAATCTCCATTTCGTATTGCTTGACAGGCCAAATGAATAGAAGTCAAACTACTTGAACATGCTGAATCTATTGATACGGCAGGTCCTTTTAAATCTAAATAATAAGATACCCGACCAGCCATTACAGAGGTTTCTCTACCAATCATGAAATTCGCATCCATCTGATCATCTGATAAATGATACATGTAATCACCTTGACTTACACCAAAGTACACTCCACATTTACCTTCTGCCAATTCAGTTTGACTATAGGCTGAATCTTCGATAGCCTTCCAACTCTCTTCCAGTAGTAACCTTTGTTGCGGATCCATTTTCTCAGCTTCCAAAGGCGAAATGTTAAAGAACAATGCGTCAAAATTTTCCACATTATCGATGCATCCCATCCACTTGCTATAGGATTTTCCCTCTCTGTTCTTTTCAGACGAATAATAATTATCTTTTGCCCATCTACTTTCAGGAATTTCAGAAACACAGTTCTTTCCTGATTTTATATTATTCCAAAAAATTTCTACAGTATCTGCTTTTGGAAACCTACCACTTACACCAACAACTGCAATGTCCAATGTGTTGTTGGCACTTGATTCATTTGAATGGATTGTTTCATTTGGTAATTTGTCTTCCTTTTTATCATCAATCACCGATTTATGATCTTTCAAAAGAACAGGTTGATCAAAATTTCTATTCGAAAAAACGATCTGCTTTTTTTGTTCTGTTATTAAATAGGAATCAGTATTTTTTAACTGTACCTGTATTGAAGGAAGTACAAAATCCTTCACTTCCATTTGCAATTCATATGATTTTTCATTCAAAAAAGTCGAAGAAATCAAATCTGTTAATCTCTGAAATGTATGGTGATCATATAAAACAATCGTTTCTAATTGAAGTGAAAAAGAACTATTAATCATTCTTACTATCTCTACTCCATTGATAGAATCCAATCCTAAATCAACAAAAGATAAACCTTGATTTAATCGATCTTCAGTGATATGTAAAACATCTACAAAAATCTCTATTAACTTATCCTTAACCTCAGAAAATTTAGAGTGATCAGCATTAATAACCTCTGTAGAATATGTTGAAAGTGGCTTTAATGTAACTTTTTCATTAGGTAGCTTAAAATCAATTTGCGAATTAATTGATTCAAGCTCAACAAATTCAACATTTGCACTTTCCTTAATTTCTACTGAAACTCCTGATTCTATTGTGCATTCCTTCTGTATAAATCCTACTAATTTCTCAAATGTATGATACTCATACAAAACAATCGTTTCTAATTGAATTCCAAATTGTTCATTGATTTTTCGAATCACCAACACACCACTGATGGAATCGAGACCGATATCAACAAAAGACACTGCTTCAAACAATCGTTCATCACTTATATGTAACGTTTCTTCAAAAATAGCTTTTAATTCCTGTTCAATTGATTCAGTTTTAGTTTGTTTAAATATCAATTTGGGAGTAACAACAGATGTTGACTCATCTACTGTCGAATTTTCCTTTCGTTTATTAAATTGGTCATTAATTTTTTTCAAAACATCATCTGTAAATGTTTTGTCGTGCATTTCCTCTTCCAATTGTATATGATGATCCAACTCGTTCAACAGTTCAGTCGACAATTTAACTTTTAAAGTTTCGAGTGCTAATCTAGGTTTTTGTGCTAATTCTCTTGCTATACGTAATGCTTCATCCGTTACATTATTGGTTACTATCACACCTGCACCACGCTCTCTTAATTCGGCTCCACTTAACATTCGTGCAGTGAACATCATTTCAGTAGCAAGTGTTTTACCTAATTTTTCACCCAATATAAAAGTTGCCCCCATGCCGGGTGTAAATCCATATTTCATGAAATTAGCTGAATACGTAGCATTTTCAGACAATAGTACAATATCACCATATAAACCGAAAACTAATCCTCCACCAAATGCATGGCCCTGAATAGCTGAAATTACGGGAATATCGAATTCTAAAAGGCCTTTAAACAAGAATGGAAATGCTGTGAATTTATTCGAACCATTGGCAATTTCTGTAAGTTCTTCTTGCGATCCTCCCATAGAAAACACATCTCCATATCCAGTAAGAACAACTACTTTCAACTCTTTGTTCTTTCTTAAATCAACAAATGTTTGCTGTACGCTTTGAACAAATTCCCTAGTAAACATATTTCGTGTCTCAACGAAATTCATTTTGACCAAAGCAATAGTAGAATCAATATACTCAACCTTTACTTGATCATTCAGCTGAAAAGAAGATTCCGCCCAACTATAACGTAGATTATTGCTAGTTTTCGTTTGTTTTGGTTCCAGTTTATTAGGTTGTTTATGAGGCTGTTTATTAAAACTATCAAACCAATATCTTTCTCGTGAAAAAGGATAATTGGGTAAACTCACCTTATTCGGTTTTTCATCTTTGTATAGAAGTTTCCAATTGATTAGCGAGCCATTTACCCACTGAAGAAGCAATTCATTCTGTGTTTTTGAATCATTAACTGATTCAAAAAATCGTTTATCGACTTGTTTAACTTCTGTAGATGAGCCTCTTTGAATATTAATTTCAGAACCTTCTAAATATTCTTTCAATAATCGAATGGCTGTATGTTTGTCGTTTGCAATAAAAGCTACTCGCTCTTTCATTGCCTCCCTACCAACTTGTAAGGTATAGGTAATATTAGTTAAACTTTCATTTGTTGTTTCTAAAAACAATTGCATTTGATGACAAACTTCTTTCAACGCACTATTGTTCTTAGCAGAAAGTAAAAATAGTCCTGGGATTTCTTTTGAAAAATCTTTAGGTCTTTCAATGAATTCTTCTAAAACAATATGAGCATTCGTACCACTGAATCCAAAATTATTTAAAGCTGCTCTCCTTTTATCAAATCGTTCTGACTTCCACTCCTTTAGCTCTTGATTTAAGTAAAAAGGAGACTTCTCGAACTGAATTTGATCATTGATTTTTTGACAATTAAGACTAGGAACATATTGTCTATTTTTCATCATCAGGATAATCTTCATTAACCCTCCAATTCCAGCAGAATAACTTGTATGACCTATGTTAGCTTTAACAGAACCAATAGCACAAAATTGTCTTTCATTTGTATAGGCTCCAAAGCTTTCTGTTAATGCTTCAATCTCTATTGGATCACCCAATTTTGTACCTGTTCCATGCGCTTCTACATATGAAATTGTTCCTGGATTAATTCCGAATTTTTGATAGACATCTAATTGTAGTTCCTTTTGCGATCGAACACTTGGAGCAGTGATTCCATTCGTTTTACCGTCTTGATTGATAGTACTCCCTTTGATTACAGAATGAATTCGATCACCATCCCTGACAGCATCTGATAATTTCTTTAGTATTACAACTCCAACTCCTTCTCCTGAAACGATTCCATTCGCTTCGTTATCAAACGGTTTACACCTACCATTTTTTGACGACATTCCAACCTGACTCGTCCATATCTGCAATTGTGGTGATGTCATCAACGATATTCCACCCGCTAAGGCCATTTTACTTTCTCCTAGAATTATACTCTGATAAGCACGATCAATAGCTACCAATGAACTTGAACAACCTGTGTCTAATGTAAAAGAAGGTCCGGTGAAATTGAAAAAATAAGATACCCTTCCTGACAAAATAGCGGATGATGTTCCAGTAAAAACTGATCCGTTTTTTTCGAATCCATTTTCTTTCATTAATTGGAGATAATCTCCTGCTCCTGCCCCAATAAAAACGCCAATTTTTTGTCTTGCTAAATCTGCTGGATTATAAGCTGCATCCTCAAAGGCTTTCCATGATTCTTCTAAAAAAATTCGCTGTTGAGGATCCATCACTTCTGCCTCTGAAGGAGAAATACCGAAAAATAATGGGTCAAACTTATCTGAATCGTTAATGAATGCAGCTTGATTTGAGCATGAAGTGTTTTTGTTTTCTCTTTCAGGATGAAACCATGAAGTTCCTCCCCATTTTTCAGAACCTATTTCATGAACTGAATCAATTCCATGCTTTAAATTTTCCCAAAACTTATTGTAATTATCTGCCTCTGGAAAGCGACATGACATACCGATAATTGCAACATCAGTTTCCTCAATAATTGCTTTTTTAGTATCTACAGTGTTTAAAGACTGGTTAGTTACAGATCTCAACTCTAAACCATGAATGGAAAACAATACTTCGTTCTGATCATCTTTCACGTCAAGATTGAAAATCAAACTTTCACTGTTTTTATCCAAACATTGCAAATGACATGTATAATTTACATCTTGTTTCGACACATCTTTTACAAGAAGTTTCTCAAAACGATAGGGCAACCAAATTGTTCCTTCGGCATGGATATGAAGCTCTTGTCCATATTGAATACAAAACAACAAAGCACCGTCTAGAATTTGTGACAGGTAGCTATTTTGTTTGTTATTATCGCTCGAATCAATACTTAAAACACCTTTTCCAAAACGATCAATGTAATAAAGATTTCTTCTAACTCCTTCGTAACAACCAATTATATCTGCACCTTTAACTATTGTCTTTAACGTTTCACATGAATAGTTGTGGCTAAATTTATCCTGAGGTAAACTAATTAGGGCATTTTCAACTATTGATTCCTCTGCCACAAACCCTCTCAAGTGAATCACTTCTTTTCTTTCTTCTTCGCTTGAAAAAATGAAACGAAATCGATTATCAACCGGTTTTAACTTTAGTATCATAGGTTGATACGCAGAAGTTCCAACATAGGATTTATGAATCAAAACATTCTCAATTGAAAAAGTTTTAAATCCAAGATTTTCTTTCAATGCGACAATCAACATTTCGATATAAGCATCGGTTGGAAGCATTTTTTCACCGAAAACAATATGATCATTTAAAAATGGCATGTTTACATCCGTCATTGAAAACTGAAAAACATGTTCTCCACTCTCTACGAGATTCATTGAGAGAATTTCAATTGACGAAATCGTCTTTGATAAAGAAGGTTCAGTTTCAATAACCGCTGAAATGGAAGAAAGATATCCTATAAAATCGTTAACACAGGGATAATCATAAATCACCGAAGCATTTAAATTTAACGATAGTTTTTCATTTACTTTTTTTATAAATTCAACTCCTAAAATCGAATCCAAACCAAGATCGACAAAAGATTTATCAGACTGAATCTCTGAAAATTCCAAATATAAAACAGCTGACAAAATTTCTTTTATCAATTCTGTATGATTCTCTGATTCATTCACCTGAATATTGATTGTTTCCTGAGTGCAAGCAATTTCTTTTACTTCGTTTCTCTCTCCATCTTCAACCGGACTAATCGACGAATAAATTATTGAATCAACAAAATGTGAAAAATCAACCAATGATGAATAATCATAGATAGCCGAAACTCTTAATTCAATGTTAAAATGCGTATTTACTTTTTTTATAAATTCTACACCTAATATTGAATCTAATCCTAATTCAACAAACGACATTTGCTCATTTAGTTCACTAGAATCTAAATACAATACCGTACCCAATTCAGATTTTAAAACGGGTAATACACTTTCATGAGCATCTACAGAATGTTGATTATTTTCAGAAATATCAAGATTTTTTAAACGAATAGGTAGAATTTCCCGTTGTAAGGATGAAAATTCTATTTTTTCTGATAGATCTTTCAATTGAATTTTATCCTGTTTCGAATCTGAAATAATCAAACCATTGTCTTTTCCGGAAGAAATCATTTCAGTGAGATAAGCTGAAAAATCATTGATTGTAGAATAATCATATATTTTCGATGCTGATAAATTCACTGCAAAGTTTAGATTAACTTTCTTTATAAATTCAACTCCAAGAATTGAATCTAGTCCAAGATCAACAAAAGATTTATCCGTTTGAATTTCTTCAGTTGATAAATATAAAACTTCCGCTAAGTGGATGGTGACTTGTTTTTTTACTGATGTCTGCATTTCAGTATTTGTATTTCTTAATTGATTATTGTCCTGAGAAGTTTCCAATTCTATTTTATTCTGCTCTAGAATTATTAGTTCAGAAACTACTTTTTCTGTTGATGGAATCCAATACCTTTTTCTTTGAAATGGATAGGTCGGTAATTGAATTTTGGTTGGATTTTCTTTCCAAAATGATTTCCAATCAACTTTTTGAAAGGAACACCACTTTTTAATTATCCTAATATAGTCAAGGTCATACGTGTCTTCAATAAACGGTTTAGATGACAAATAAATCTTTCCTTCTCTGTCACTATTATTTAAGTATGCCTCAATAGACTGAAGCAAGTCATTTATTGAATCAAAAACAATAACTAAACGACAATCCATTTCCTCTCTGCTTATTTGAGAAGAATACGCCAATGACATAGCTGAAACGCTTGAATTGCTTTTCAAAAAATCGTTCATATTTCGCAAATAATCCTTTAAAGCCGGCTCCGTTTTTGCCGACAAAACAAAGTGATTATAAGAAAATGCGTAACGACCTTTTTCTTCTTTTGCTTCATGTTTAAATGATTCTAAAACAACATGTCCATTTGTACCTCCAATACCAAAACTGCTAACACCAGCCCGAAGTGGTAAACGATCATCAGAAGATTTCCAATCAGACAAATCTCGCTGGATTGTAAAAGGTGAATTTATAAGTTCAATTTTGGGATTGAGATTCTTAAAATTCACAGTCGGAGGTAATTTTTCTTGCTTCATTGAAAGCATTACTTTCAGCATTCCAGCCATTCCTGAAGCAGCTTCTAAATGTCCAATATTTGTCTTAACAGATCCTAATGTTGCCCATGAAATCACGTTGCTTGAGGATAAATTTTGGAATGCTTCAGTTAATCCTATTATTTCGATAGGGTCACCCAATGGAGTTCCTGTACCATGCGCTTCTACATACGAAATGGTTTTCACATCAACATTTGAACGACTAATTGCATCTTCTATTAAAGCTTGTTGCTGAACTGGATTGGGAACAGTCAAACCACCTGAAAAACCAGTATGATTTACAGCTGATCCACGAATTATTGCTTCAACAGAATCTCCATCTCGAAGTGCTTCCTTTAAGGGTTTTAATAAAAACAAAATACATCCTTCTCCTCTGACATAGCCATTAGCACGATCATCAAAAGTATAACATAAACCTTCTTTGCTTAGCATTCCTGCTGAATCATATGCAAGTGTTCGTGATGGATGACAAATGAGATTAATTCCTCCAACAATAGCTTGATCACAATCGCCTGCACGGATCGATTTAACAGCCTCATGAATTGCAACCAAAGATGAGGAACAAGCAGTATCAAGATGTATACTTGGTCCATGAAAATCAAAATGATAAGAAATACGGTTTGCCAATATAGCATTAGCTGTTCCTGTTCCTGATGAAATTTCCAAGTTTTTTTCTTCTTTCAAGAGTTGATCATAATCATTTCCACTAGCTGCAATATAAACTCCTGTTTTACTTCCTTTTAAATCGCTTGCTTTATACCCTGCTTTTTCTATCAACTTCCATGATTCTTCTAGAAGAATTCTCTGTTGAGGATCCATCAAAATCGCTTCTCTAGGTGAAATTTTAAAAAATGACGCGTCGAAATCTGCGATATTATCAATGTAACCACCTCTTTCTAAACCTAATTTAATTTCATCTAGTTGATTCTTGAGATCTAATCTATCAACAGGAAGAGAACCAATTTCAGATTTACCATCTTTTAATATTTCCCAAAAACTTTCTTCATCTGAAGCCCCTGGAACTCTAAAAGATTGGGCAATTATTGCAATTTCATCTCCTGAAACACCTGAAAATGGAGCACTTTTAATTATTTTCGTTGAATCTTCAAACTGATTTGAGTTGGAATCAACTAATAGGTATTCAACTATTTGCAATACAGAAAAAAGCCCATAAAACTTACTTGGATTGCAATTAATTTGGAAATTACTAGCTATCATTTCCGCTAATTCAGTATAAACAATTGATTCAATACCTAGTCCTTTTAGATCAGATTCTATTGTCAATTCTTTTACTCCTGTATAGGTGATTAAAAAAGATAGTATTTTTCCTGTTAAATCTTGACTATCAACCTCTTTATCATGTGTAAAATGATTAACTGAAGTACTCTCTGTGGCAGTCTCTTCAATTTTCGTTGTAGATTTAATTTTAACTTTTTGTGTCACGATTTTTGCTATCATTTCACCATCACTAACACGAAATAAAAACGATTCCAACGTAATAAATCCATGCTCATCAATATTGCATGAAGATAGAATATAAGTTAACTTTTCATTTGGATTCGCGTTACCAAAATAATAGATATCACGAGATATCGTGGATGCTCTTTCTGCCCAATCTTTCGTTTCTACCTTCGAATTAAAGTAAATCCTTTCACATTTGTCACAAATTTTCGGGTAAGATGCAAAATACAATAAACCAACACCATTAACATCGTCAACAGGTTCAATATGATATACGCTTGAAAAAATAGATTTTTCAATGAATGAAGATATAGAAGTTGTTCCAAGTCCAAACAAATTTTGCTTTACATCCATAAATTCTTTTGCAAATTCTGGAAATTGTTGGTGTACTGGAATCGTATTATTTTGCAACGAAGAAGGTTCTCCTTTTCTTAAACTTGTATTATCAGAAGATGATCGACTAGAAAAAACCGACATCATTTCAAAATCTATTCTTTTATCGTATGCTTGTGCATTTCCTTTCGAAAATAACATTTTATTACCGTAGCGCGACAATTCACTACCCATTTTAAGCTCATTATTTTCCTTAAATTCAACTAATGGGAAATTACTTTGCCATTTAATCCTGACAAAACTCGCATACAATCTACTTCCAGAACTATCAATTAATTCATCTGATGATTTTCCGTAACCTTTTTCTAGTAATTTCCAGTGAAAATCTCCAATTTCTTTCAAAAACCAATTTTCTGACAAACCGTCCCAAAACATTTGGGGCATGTTTAAATTAATTTCTTTTTTAATTGAATTATTTACTTTTTTTTTTGATGGCAATAAATAGTTTAAAAAAAACATTTAAATTTAATAACTTACAGTATAGGTAATTAAAACCATTTTTACTTTTTCAATTAAACACTAATTAATAAGTGCGAAATTATTAATTTAATCTAACTATTACAAACAAAAAGACTAAAATTAATCACAAACAGGTATATTTAAACGTTAAATAATAAATTATTAAAATTAAATTAACATAAAAACTAATAAAAACATTTAAGATAATATTGTTTAAATATTTGTATTATAACCCAATAACACCTCGTCTGAAATTTTTGATTATTTAAATACATTATCAATCAATTTAAATACATAGATTATGCAACTAAATTGTTAGAATTATAAATAATGGGTTAAAAACATTAAATAAATAATTAAAACTCCTCTTTTAATTTCAATTACTAAAAAACACTTGTTCGTAAAAAGTCTCAATCTCCTCACTTTTCAATTTCATCCTCCAATCTTGTTTTATATCTTTGTGTTTTAGATACAAGACTTTAAGATTAAAGACACAAGACTGCAAGACAAAAGACAAAAGATAAAAGACTTAAGATTATGTTAGAAATACTTCTACAAAGTCTTTTAATCTTGAATCTTTTACTCTTGAGTCTAAAAATAAAACAATGAGCTATTTAGACGAATTAAATCAAAATCAACGCGAAGCGGCGGAAAATATTTACGGTCCTACCATGGTAATCGCTGGTGCGGGTTCTGGTAAAACGAGAGTTTTAACTTTCCGTATTGCCTATATGTTGGAACAAAAAATTGATCCTTTCAACATTATGGCTTTGACATTTACCAATAAAGCTGCGCGAGAAATGACGGATCGTATCGGTAAAATCGTTGGAGGAAGTGAGGCTAGAAACATTACGATGGGGACTTTTCACTCGGTTTTTTCTCGTATTTTGAGATTCAATGCTGATCGTTTGGGTTATCCTACAAATTTCACGATTTATGATACGCAAGATTCTAAAAGTCTGTTGAAAGAAATCGTAAAAGGTTTTGGTTTAGATGAAAAAACATACAAGCCAAGTATGGTACTAGGGAGAATTTCTTCGGCTAAAAATAATTTAATTTCTCCTGAAGCTTATTTTCAGAATGCTGAAATAATGGAAGAAGATAGACAAACGAAACGTCCTGAATTGGGTCGTGTTTATGCAGCTTATGCGAATCGCTGTTTCAAATCTGGGGCAATGGATTTTGATGATCTTTTGTATCAAACAAATGTATTATTGAGAGATTTTCCTGATGTACTTTCGTACTACCAACAAAAATTTAAATACATCTTGGTCGATGAGTACCAAGATACTAATTACGCTCAATACCTCATCGTTAAGAAATTAGCGGCTGTTTATGAAAATATTTGTGTGGTTGGGGATGATGCTCAAAGTATCTATTCTTTCCGTGGAGCAAACATTCAAAACATTTTAAATTTCAGAAAAGATTATCCTGATTTCAAAATGTTTAAACTAGAACAAAACTACAGAAGTTCTAAAAATATTGTTGAAGCGGCAAATAGTGTGATTGCTCGAAATCAAGATCAAATTCAAAAAAATGTTTGGACGGATAACGAAGAAGGTGAAAAAATAAATGTCATTCGAAGTTTAACAGATAACGAAGAAGGAAAGGTAATCACGAATAAAATTTACGATTTAAAGACTTCTAAAGGTTTATCTTTTAACGATTTCGCTATACTTTACAGAACGAATAAACAATCAAGAGCATTTGAGGAATCGATGCGAAAATTGAATATTCCTTACAAAATATACGGTGGATTATCCTTCTACCAACGAAAAGAGATCAAAGACATTCTTGCTTATTTCCGATTAACGACTAATCCAAGGGATGAAGAAGCATTGAAAAGAGTGATCAATTATCCTTTAAGAGGAATTGGTAAAACGACTTTTGAAAATATTGTAATAGCTGCTAATCAGTACAATGTTAGTATTTGGGATGTGATTGAAGATTTTAATAAATATCCCGTGACCTTGAATCAAGGAACTCGTAATAAAATTTATGAGTTTGTCACGATGATCAAAAGTTTCGGAGCGCAATTAGATTCAATGAATGCCTTTGATTTAGCGAAATTAATTGCCAAGTCTTCTGGAATTTTAAAAGATTTACATGCTGAAAAAGACAAAGGTCCTGAAGAAGTTGAACGTTACCAAAACATTGAAGCCCTTTTAGCTGGTATCAAGGAATTTACGGTTTCTCAAGCGGAAGAAGATTCTAAATCACTATCTGAATTCATGGTAGATGTTGCTTTATTAACAGATGCTGATCAAAAAAATGACGAAGAAGTTAATCATGTGACTATGATGACTATTCACTCGAGCAAAGGATTAGAATTTGAACATGTATTCCTTGTTGGATTAGAAGAGAATCTATTTCCATCGCAAATGGCTTTACATTCAAGAACTGAATTAGAAGAAGAACGACGTTTGTTTTATGTAGCAGTAACTCGTGCAAAAGTATCATGTACACTTTCATTTGCTACTTCTCGTTTCATTTGGGGGAATTTAGTATCAGCTGAACCAAGTCGTTTTATTGAAGAAATTGATAAGAAGTTTTTAAATTTCGTTGCCTCAGAAAGACCAGGTGGAAGATCATTAAATTCCAGACCATCAGGATTTGACAAACCGTATATCGGAGGATTAAACAGAACAGTAAGTGCTCCTGAAGGAATGAAAGCTGTTAGTCACGCAAAACCATCTGTTGGAAAAAGTGATTCATTGAGTCTAGACTTAAAAGTTGGTTACAGTGTGAAGCACGAACTTTTTGGAACTGGAAGAATTACGACCATTGAAGGCCAAGGTAGTGATAAAAAAGCGACTATATTCTTTCCTGGTAAGGGAGCGAAAACGTTGTTGTTGAGATTTGCGAATTTGACTGTCATGGAAGAATAAACAAATGTTGAATGTTTGATGTTTGATGTTGGATGTTGGATTATTGATGTTTGATGTTTGATTTGAAAAATAAAATAACAGTTTAATTATTCGCCTATTTGTAAGTTAGCAGAAACCTTGAAGTACCATCTTTAAGAACAAATAAAGAAGAAACATGAAGAATATTTATATTTTATTTACAATTCTAATTTTACTTTCAAGCTGTAGAAATCAGGAAAAAAAAGAATTAATCCTGGGAGATTGGAAGTTTCTATCAAGTACTAATTTGAGAACAAATAAAATAATAAAGAAGTTTGATAAAACAGACCCTTTGTTTGCTATTATAAACAAAGACTTGATAATATTGACGGATAAAAAAGAAAAGGCAAAGGCAGACAAATTTCCTTGGAAAATAGTTGGAGATAGTTTGAAAATACTTTTGGAAAACAAGGACACTTTATCAATATATTTAAAGGAAATAAATCATGAAAAAATGATACTTGACTTTTACTTTTTGGGGAAAACAAGAATTATATTAGAAAAACAATAGCTAAAAAAGGCATCTGCTAACAGCGTCTACCCGACAACCGGCTGATATGCACTAGGTCCAGACAGCCGGCTGACGGGTAGTCGCAAAACGTTAAATGCAAGTGTATTGAACGAAAACAAATAACAGAATTCACAAAGAATATAAATCAAAAAAAGTCAATGAAAACATTCAACATTCAAGTTATTGAAACCATGATAATAATAGGTGGATATATCACTTTATATTTGATATTTAAAATAGTTATCAATAATTTTCTCAAAAGAACAAGATTAGAAAGGAGTAGGCGAAAAATGGCAATTAAAGCTGTGCAACTATTCACAACAATTACTGCAATTATCCTTCTGACAGGAGTTTGGGGATTCAAACAAAATGAAATTGCATTATTTGCAAGTACAATTTTAACTGCTTTAGGTATAGCATTTTTTGCTCAATGGTCATTACTTTCAAATATCACTTCGAGCATTTTGATATTTTTTAATCATCCGGTAAAATTAGGAGATTATGTAAAAGTATTACACAAAGACTATCATTATGAAGGAGAAGTAACAGAAATGAACTACTTTTTTATTCATCTTAAAACAAACGATAACGAAATAATTACAATACCCAATTCTCATTTTTTCGATAAATCATTTTCAGTTGCAGAAAATAAACAAAAACCTAAAGAGGATATTAAATGAGGATATTTTTTCTATTAACAATTATGCTGTATTATTCAATAAATATTATATCTGCACAAACTTTTGACCTTGGCAGTTGGAATATTCTGAATGTAAATTATAATCTTAACGAAAAATTAAGTTTTTTTGGTGAAGGACAATTGCGTTCGTTAAAATTTTACAGCAACTTTCATTATTACGAATACAAAGGCGGTATTAACTACAAAGTTCATAAAAATGTAAAGCTGAATTTAGGTGCGGGCAGTTACCAAACTTACAAAGAAGGCGGAGATTTTGTTTTGCCGAAAAATAATGATGAATTTAGAATCTGGCCTCAGGTTATTCTTTCGCAATCTATCGGTAAACTAAAAATAGAACAACGTTATCGTTCAGAATTTAGATTTACAAGTAATGGCTACCGCAATCGTTTTCGTTACAGACTTGGTGTTTCTTATCCTTTGGGAAAAGAACGAAATGAATACAAACCCTTTCAAGTTAGTGTAAGTAATGAAATATTTTTCACAGACAAAGAGCCTTATTTTGAACGAAACAGAATGTTATTTGCATTTAACTACAAACCATCAAAAGCAACAACTATACAAGTTGGTTATTTACATCAGTTCGACTACAAAATAAATGATGAAACAGGTCGTGACTTTTTTCAAATAGGTTATTTTATAGAATTGTCCCGAAAGACATCACAAAACACAACTATTGACAAAGACAATTAAACAGAAAAAATGAAAAGCTACAAAGAAGATATACTAAAAAACATTTGCTATACTGAACTTGTTTATGGTAGAATAAATAAAAAACTGAAAAGTAAATTTTCAAAACTAGAAATTGAAAAAAAACTTTTAGACATTATAACCGTCACCGAAGAACAATACTTTCAAAAAACAGGTAAAAACGTTTACATTACAAATAGTGCTGAAAATATTAGAATTACTATAAATTTAAACACATACAGAGTAATTACTTTAGATTTAGTAAAGTAAACGGAAGTTTTTATTATTGCCTCCTCAATTGAGTATCCAACATCAAAAATCAAACATTTAATTATTCCCCGATACTTTCCATCCCTTCACCGAGATTTTTAGATTTCCCCAATTTGATTCAGTTAATTTGTTTTGAAAACTTACTTCTTTCAACAACAACGAAACGGAATACATGCAATTAGAAGAAACTCAATTCAAGGAAATATATACTCATTTTAATACAATGGTGTATAATTTGGCGATTAGTTATATTCAAAACGTGGAAGAAGCAGAAGAAATTACACAAGATGTGTTTATACAAGTACATGAATCTTTTTCTAAATTTGAAAATAATTCAACCTTAAAAACATGGATTTTCAGAATTACCATTAATAAATGTCTCGATCATATAAAAGCAAAAAAACGCAAAAAAAGAATGGCATTTGTGAGCAGTTTATTTAATACTAGTGGTCAAATCATTCATGAATCGATTGAATTTCAACATCCAGGAATAATTACGGAGCAAAAAGAAAACGCTTCCATCCTATTCTCTTGTATTGATGAACTTCCTGAAAATCAAAAAACAGCTTTTCTATTATCTAAAGTGGAAGGTTTATCAAATCCCGAAATAAGTGAAGTGATGAAAACGAGTGTTTCTTCCGTAGAATCCTATATCTTTAGAGCCAAACAAAATTTACAGACAATGGTTAAAAAAAAATATCCAAGTTTGAGCAAGAAAAAATAAAAAGAATCGTCTAAGAAATTAATGGACAACGAAAAAAGAATATTAGATATTACAAATAGCTTGGATGGTATGCAAAAAGCAGCCCCTTCCCCCTATTTATATTCGAAAATTCAAACACGTTTAAAAGATAGTTCAATTAAAAACGCACCGATTCAATGGGCGTTTGCTTCTTTTTCCGCATTAACTTTGTTGCTTTTGATTAATATTTCTTTGTTCATTTATAGTAATAAAACAAATCAAGAATCAGAAGTCACAAAAGAATTTATTTCTTCCCGGCAAGAAATGAACAGTGATCAACTTTATTAATTATTTGTGATGGAAAAGAAAAAACTTACTCGTTTTGTAATCCTTATTTTAGTCGTTCTTAACTTGAGTTTAATTTTATTTATATTTTCGGGATCGAAAAATCATCTTCACCCGCCTCATATTGGTCCACAACACCATATTGAATCAATTTTAAATTTAGATGAATCCCAAAAAAAAGAATTTGCTTACATCATTAAAAAGCATCAAAAAAATATTCGTTTGATGGAAAAAGAACGCTTTTCATTAAAAAATAAATTATATAAACTATTGACAATTGAGTCTAAAAACACCCAACAAAAAGACAGTCTTATCGATTTACTTTCAAGAACAAATAAAAAAGTAGAAGAAATTCACTTTAACCATTTTTTAGAATTAAAAGGTATCTGTAAAAAAGAGCAATTATCTAAATTTAATGAATTATCGCTTGAATTTCCTCAATATTTCGCATCTCCTATGAGGAAAAAATAATCGATTTTAGAAAGGATAACCTATCCCAAAACTGACATGTGGAAAAAACGGATTGTAATCCAATTTACTAGCTGTCATCGTTGGATTTGCAATTAAAAAGTCATCTATTTCTTTGTGATACGCATTTTGTTTTTGAAATGCCCATCTTTCACCAATAGGCAAAGCAGGATTACGAACTGGTACACCAATATCAAATCGGAGAATGAAAAAATCAAAATCCATTCTAATTCCTACTCCTGCAGCTAATGCAATTTCTCGAAACCAATCAGCTGAAATCTGACTTCCTGGACGTTTACCATCTTCTCTCATAGTCCAAACATTTCCTCCATCCACGAAAAATGCACCTTTTATAAAATTATTAAACTGAAATCTATATTCAGCAGAACCCGAAATTCGAATATCCGCCACTTGCAAAGCAGTTCTATTGGTATCTAAATAATACTTATATGATCCTGGACCAAGAGCTCTTGCTTTCCAACCACGAACATCATTAGAACCACCTGCGTAGAAACTATAATCATAAGGCATAGAAGTGTTTGAATTTCCATAAGTTAACCCCAAACCTCCTAAAGCTCTAAAATTAATACTTTTCGCTTTCCCAATAGGATAAGAATAAATGACCTCATTATCCGCTCGAACAAATTGAGAATACACTAATCCAAAGACTCTATTTTGGCCAGCATATTGACCCACTAAATCTTTTGATTGATATTTTTTAAATAAAGACAATAAATTTCCTCCTAAATCAAATGAACTTGTATAATAAAAAGATGATTTGCTCTTTTTCCTAATTTTGCTATTATTTCTATATTCAAAGGTAAATTTCCAATCTTGCCAAACAAATTGATCACTGTATGTGTTTTGGAGAAATATGTCATTTAAATCATCTATTTTTGTTTGAAAAGCATCTGTTTTTTTAATACTTACAAATTTAATCACAGAAATTCCAGGTAACCCCATTTGAACAATTTGATTTTTACCAATTGTATATTTCCAAGCATAATTCATCTGAAAAATTTTCTTTGAAAATACATCTCTTTTTTGAAAACTGTAAGCTGTTGAAACAACGGTATTAGAAATACGTGACTTATTTAATTTCACCTTACCAAATGGAAATAAACCAGGCAGTTCTAATTTTAAAGAAGGTCCTATTTCAAACTGATAAAAATTATTTGAAACACCTACGATTTCTTTTGTGTTTTGAGTTTGATCAAAAATTGCTGGCTGTGCTTGAAAACCTCCATTAATTGCAAAAGTTAACCTTTCAACACCTTTAATAAAATTTTTATTCTTATAATTCATTCCTGCAGTTAGTCCCAAAAAACCATTCGAAGAAGATACTCTAGGTTCAAAACTAAAAGACTCTTTCTTATTTGGAATTAGATAGTAATGAATGTCCATCCTATTTGTTTGAACATTCTCCACTTTTTCGATCTTTATAGTTTGAAAAACTCCCAATTGTTGTAACCTTGAATATGTATTTTCTTCACTTTCTTCTGACCATTTACTTTCTTTTTCAAGTAATGATTGTGCTTCTAACAATTCTGGATTCACAAATAAATCACCATTGTAATAAAAATATGCTTTTCTATTAATTGCCAATTCCCCAGTATGCTTGTCAATGATTTTATGATAAACTAAGGTGTCTAAGGTTGGAAGAGATTTATCAATTATATCAAAATCTTTGTCATTAAATTGTAACCCCATTTTTTTTAGAGAATCCTTAAAACTACCTTTAAAAAAGGTAGTATCCAAAATATGAAAATACACATTGTTGACCGTTAAAATTTCAAACCTTCTTGCAATTAAAGTATCACGATTATATTCAGGAATTACCATCCGTTCTTTGAACTCTATTCCAACTGTCACTTTGTTTATTTTTTTAATCGTATCTATATTATAAACGATGCTTGAAGCATTAAAATCATACATACCATTGTCACGAACAAAACGTGAAAAAGTATACCTATAATTGTCTAACAATGTTATATTAAATGGCTGATTGATTAGTGAATTTTCTTCTTTTTTTATAAATTCAGTATAATAATAGCTGATATTATCATTTGTAGATATTACATAAACTGAATCAATTATTTTACATTCACCGGGTGTTATTAAATAAGAAACTTTCGCTTTCCTACTTCTCTTTTTGTATTTTACACTTCCTATAACCGTATTTTTGTAATACCCTTTTTTTCGTAAATACGTCCCAATTTGTTCAATTGATTTGTTAAAAATAAGACTATCAAAAACAACAGGTTCTTCACCTACTTTGTATTTCAACCATTCTTTAAAAAACAAATTAGGATTAAGAGTATCTTTTAGTTCTTTAATTTTATGCTTATAAAATTTTTCATTTTTATCTCTTGCTTTTTTAATTCTTTTAAAATTAATTGAATCTTCTTTTTGTTTTCTTGAAGCGTTTTCTTGACGAATTTCCAGATTTTTTTTAGTTCTTTTCTGAGCAACTTCTAAAGAATCAACATGATTATAGGCGTATAAATTAATTCGAATAGGAATTAAAAGTAACTTTGTATTTGGTTGTTGCTTTATAATCAGAAAAAACTCATCTTTTTCAACTGAACTATCAATTACTTTAACAGTGTTCTTTTTTAATAAATAACGATCCTTTGGAACAAACTTCGTAGATTTACAGCTTACAAGAAGAAGTATTAGAATTAGAAATTTATATATGCACTTAATGTTTCTCAATGATTCGTTTTGAAGTACAAAAATAATAAAAAGCATCGTGGAAAGTCTATCAAAAAATAAGATAAAGTGGATTCGTTCTCTTCAACAGAAAAAATTTAGAGATGAATTAGGATTATTTGTTGTTGAAGGTGAAAAAATGGTCAATGAGGCATTGGAAAGTAGTACTTGTCAAGTTGTTTTTTTATGCTTAACAAAATCTAGTTCTATCAACCCAAAAAATCCGAATTATGAAGTCGTTTTAGCTTCAGATGATGATCTAAAGTCAATTTCCACCTTAAAAAACCCGAATAAATCTCTCGTTGTTCTTAGAATTCCTTCTCAAAAAGAACTTAAATCTGATTTTAAAATCGCCCTTGATGGAATTCAAGATCCTGGAAACATGGGTACAATTTTACGTTTAGCTGATTGGTTTGATGTGAAAGAAATAATCTGTTCGAAAGATACCGTCGATATCTACAACCCTAAAGTTGTGCAAGCTAGTATGGGAGCAATTTTTAGAATCAATGTTATTTATTGTGATTTACCAAATTATCTTTCTAAAACAAGTGACCCCATATTTGGAGCTTTATTGGAAGGAGAAAACATTTATAAGAAAACTGTTTTACCAAATGGAATACTGGTTTTAGGAAACGAAGGAAATGGTATTTCAAAAGAAATAATTTCTTTCATAAATGAACCAATTACAATCCCGAGATTCGGGAATGCAGAATCACTGAATGTTTCTGTTGCGACTGGAATTTTGTTGTCAGAGTTTTTTAGATCAAGTTCTTTATAGATTCGATGCAACTTTAGGTACTGAATTTTGCTTTGAATTTCAAACCGTTTAAAATCACAAAAAGTAGTATATTTTCCATTATATTGGAAAAATAACTACTTTTTTTTCTATTACATCAGAAATAAAATCATTTTAGATTGTCTATGAAATGGAATTCAGATAAAAATACAAAGTTACATTGGCTTTTATAAATGCGTATCCTGAAGCAAAAACAACTATTTTAACTCCACTAAATTTTAAAAAGTTTTGTTTTATGGAAGAGTGAAACAAAAGATTTAATCTTCCTTTTTTTTCTTTTTCTGAAATTCAAGTTTATAAACGATAAAAGTAAAACCAGCGACTAGATGCAACAACACGATTGTAATTATAATTGTACTCATTGTTTTTTATTTAATTTCATTGATTTAAAACGATCATATATAAATTTCTTGGGAGAACTTATAATTTGAGAAGAATAAATCCCCAATTTTCCTGAAAAGAAATAAGCAACCAGACAAGAAATCCCAAGATAAATACCACTTTCATAACCGAATAATTCCATTCCCATAATTGTACAAGCAATTGGCGTATTGGTTGCTCCTGAAAATACGGCAACAAATCCCATTCCTGCTAATAAAGAAACGGGGATTGGAACGAACCAAACTAGAGCATTTCCTAGTGTTGCTCCTATAAAAAACAAAGGTGTTACTTCTCCCCCTTTGAATCCTGCTCCTAGGGTAAATGAAGTAAATAGAATTTTAAAAAAGAAATCCGACTTACTTAAATCAATGTGAAAAGCATCTACTATCGTTGGTATTCCCAATCCAATATATTTTGAAGTTCCCAATAAATAAACGGTAAGAGCGACTACAACTCCACCAATCATAGGACGAAAAGGGGCGTATTTAACAAGTGAATTAAACAACTTTGACCAAAACTGAATAGATTTAGCAAACAATAAAGCTGTCAAACCAAATAGAATTCCAACTAGAATTGTCCAACAAATCGTTGAAAGTGATAATTCAGGAATAGCATGATATGGGATTGAATACTCTGTATGTCCAACACTCCAAGCAAGGCATGTAAAATGAGCAATTACAGCTGTCAAAAAACTTGGCAAGAATGCTTCATAGCTCATCTTTCCAATTACCAATACTTCTAAAGCAAAAATTGTCGCAGCTAACGGAGTTCCGAAAACAGCAGCAAAACCGGCACTAATACCAATAACAAGAATTATTTTTCTATCCGTTTGATTGAGTTTTAACAAACTAGTAAATTGATCAGCTATAGAACCTCCCATTTGAACGGCAGTCCCCTCTCTGCCTGCTGAACCTCCAAAAAAATGTGTAATAATTGTCCCTAAAAAAACCAAAGGAGCCATTTTAAGGGGAATGATTTTAGTAGGATTCTGGTACTCTTCTAGAATTAAATTATTTCCTTTTACAACATCAGAACCATAAAATTGATATAGAAGTCCAATTATAAGTCCTCCAATTGGCAACAATGCAATTATCCATAGATTATTTTCTCTTGTATTTGTTGCCCAATCTAACGTAACCAAGAAAAATGCAGAAGTAGAACCGACAAGAACACCCACTAAACTTGAGATTGAAAACCATTTCAAAAGATATTTCAAAACCGACATTAAATCGATTTTAGAATTCGAACTTGAAATGTTTTTTTTGTTCATTCAACAATTATGAAAATAAATGATTTGTATAATCTAATGTAGCATCAAATATAAAACATTTAAAATCTTTTTTAATAATCTATTCGATTTTTTACTTCGCAAACATTTTATCCAAAGAAGGCTTTTGAGTTAATAAATGAAAACCACCAAAAACGATGAAAACTCTATCATACTTTTGTAGAGCTTTATAAATATTAGTAATAATTATTCTATCTCTTATTATTAAAGAATAACGTGCTAAATCTCCTATTTTACTTTTCTCAGTTAAATAAGACTGAGAAAAAGCTTGATCATAATTTTCTAAATCTATTTCTTCATTATTGAAATACTTATAGGCTTTTTCGAAATAAGCCCATTCCATTTCTTCTTTAGAAAGTTTCATTTTAAGATCTCTTACGAACGCTTTTTCAACAAACTTATTAAATTCTATATTTACATTTTCACTCACTTTATTACTACTATAACCACTTAAAAACTGAGGTAAAAAACGTTGAATTGTATAAAAATAATATATGCTTTTTCTGTCAAATTTCTTTAATAAAGATGTATATTCAAAAATATCAGAACAATCCGCATTTATCATTTTAATTCCTGCATTATTAGATAAATATTTTAAATAATAAAGTTCACCGAGTTGATGTATATATTCATTTTTGGTTTTAAATCGAATAGTATCCGAAACTTTTCCTCCTTCATTAAGAGAAATATTTGGTTTTAATTTGTTAAAGTATTTTTGAATAGAATCAAACATTGGATTCAAGGTATCATTGCTATGACTTACACCAATATAAACTAATTGTTTTTTACCTTTTTTAAACTCACTTATCAAAGGAAAAGTATAATTTCCTTTTGAAAGATTCTTACAAATCGCTTGAATATCATTTAACTCAATTTCATTCAAAGGATTAATCGTATCGTTTTTTGAATTAAAATTACAGCCGTAAAATTCTAAAATTATAATTGAAAAAATAATTTTATAAAAAATTGATTTAAATGGTGACATGATATTTATTTGAATTAAAACTTATGAATCAAAAATACTTATAATAAATCAATCTGCCTCATTCCTTCACCTAAAACCATTGCAACCGCATTTGCTAGATTAAAACTCCTCACCTTACCTGGAAATGGAATTGTCACCAAATGTTCTTTAAATTGATCTATAATGTCCGAATTCAATCCTTCAGCTTCTTTTCCGAAGATTAAATAATCGCCGTGTTTTAATTCTGCTTTGTAAAAAGATTTTTCTGCTCTCGCTGAAAAGAAATAGATATTAGCAGTTGGATCAATGGTTTCAACCCATGCCTTAAAATTATCATGGTGACAAATTTCTAAATCTGGCCAATAATCCAATCCTGCTCGCTTAACTCTAGTATCTGTAATTTCAAAACCCAAGGGATGAATTAGATGCAATCGACTTTTTGTTGCAACACACAATCTTCCGATGTTTCCTGTATTATTAGGTATTTGAGGCTCAACTAAAACGATGTTAAAATTAAGTTTGTCGTATTTATCGGTAATGTTCATTGTACTGATTTTGTTTTAATTGCATCAACGCATTTCATTCCGTCAATAGCTGCTGAAATTATTCCTCCTGCATATCCTGCTCCTTCTGCACATGGATACAAACCTTTTACATCTGGATGCTCCAACGTCATTTCGTCTCTTGGAATTTGAACGGGAGATGAAGTTCTTGATTCAGGCGCATGTAAAACTGCATCATTTGTCAAAAAGCCATTCATTTTTTTATTAAATTCTACAAATGCTTTCTTTAATCGTTTTGCAATAAATGAAGGCAAAATAGTATTCAAATCAACAGATGCTAATCCAGGAACATACGAAGATCTTGGAAATGAAGTCGAAACTTTTCCATCCACAAAATCTTTTAAACATTGAGCCGGAACTTTCTGCGTTTTACCTGCAGCTTCCCAACATTTTTGTTCAACTGATTTTTGAAAATCCAACGCAATAAACGGGTTATCTTTTGTATAATTTGGTAAATCTTCTGGATTCACAGTTACTACAATTCCTGAATTAGAATACGGATTATTTCGCTTTGAAGGCGACCAACCATTTGTTACAACCTCACCTTCTGCTGTAGCACATGGAGCAATAATTCCTCCGGGACACATGCAAAAAGAATAAACTCCTTGTCCATCTACTTGCGTGACTAATGAATACGAAGCAGGAGGTAAAAAATCATCGTTTAACCTTCCTGAATATTGTATTTTATCTATAAAATCTTGCGTATGTTCTACACGAACTCCTAAAGCAAATGATTTCGCTTTTAATTGAAGTCCTTTTTTGTGTAATAATTCAAATATATCTCTTGCTGAATGTCCTGTTGCAAGTATGACATCTGAAAAATTTCTAATGGTTTTTGAATTGATTTCAACACCTTTGATTGCTCCATTTTCAATAATTAAATCCGTTAATTTGGACTCAAAATGAACTTCACCTCCACAATTAATAATTTCTTCCCGCATGGCAACAATAATTTGCGGTAATTTATTCGTTCCTATATGCGGATGAGCATCTACTAAAATATCATCATCAGCACCAAAGTGTACAAACCATTTCAATGCTTTTAAAACATCTCCTCGTTTTTTAGAACGTGTATATAATTTCCCATCCGAATAAGTTCCTGCACCACCTTCCCCGTAACAATAGTTCGATTCGCCATTAACAATTCCCTCTTTGTTCAACGTTGCTAAATCTCTTCTTCTCGAACGAACATCTTTCCCTCTTTCAAAAACGATTGGTTTCAAACCAATTTCAATCGCATGAAGAGCCGCAAATAATCCAGCAGGACCTGAACCTATGATAGCAATTTCGGGAGACTCTCCAACATTTTGAGGGACGTAACTAATTTCAAATGGTATTTCTTCCCCTTCTAGATAAACCTCAAAAGAGCAATTCATTTTAATATTGGATTTCCGAGCATCAATAGATCGTTTACGCCAAACAAATTGAAAATTATCCGAAGATAAATTTAGAATATCTTGAATTCTACTTTTTAGAAAAGAATCATTTTTTGCTTGTTCTGGTGATACTTGAAATTGAATTATTTCACTCATTATCCTTCAAAAATTATAGAAAACCAAAGTGTATTATTTAATAATTTATCAATAGGTCGAGAAGATTCCGTGTTATCTTGTATAAACGAGTTATTAAATCCAGTTGAATATTTCACTTCCATTCCAAACTTGAAATATGGAGCAAAAAATTCTGTCCCAAATCCAATTTGACCTTCGTAATCTTTCTTTTTTATTTTGATAAAAGGATCTAATGTATTTTGAGCAGCATCTTGCTGAGATTGTAAATCTAATGTAAACTGAGCTCCCGCTAAAAGATAAGCAGCAAAATTATTGATTCTCAACGTTCTAAATTGTAACATTAAAGGAAAACATAAATCAGTCGAACCAATTCGTTCTTCTAGGGCAATCGGTTTCCCTTTTGGATCAGGATTTTGAAAAGTATAATTTAAAACACGCTCTTGAAAAGATAAAGTTGGAATAAAACGTAAACGAACAACAGGAGTCCCAAGACTTAAAGTAGAAACTATACCAACTTGACCACCAGGAGTTGATTTACTAGTCAAAGAAAGTAATCCAGTTTCTTCATAAGCATTTACATTTTGGAAAACAGCAAAATCACTTCGATTCATCCCTAACATAAATCCAAAATGTAACGGATGTTTATCGTAAAGAGAATAATTTTTTGGTTTTTCCTGTTGTCCATATAAAAACAAGGGAGAAACACTGACAATAAAAAAGAATAAAATTCGCATAAAATAAAGAACGTGAACTCTAATGAAATATTGTTTTAACATTAAGCCTTATTATTTTGTTCCGCTATAAATTGTAGCGATACCACCAGAAACCAATTGAGCTTTTACATTTTTGTACCCTAAACTAGATAAGATATCAGTCATTTCTTTCCCTTCAGGGAATGCGGCAATCGATTCGGGTAAATACGCATATGCTTTATCATCTTTTGAAATTCTTTTTCCGAAAAAAGGAATAATATATTTCGAAATAAATCCATATCCTTGTTTCACTGGAAATTTCTTTGGCTTAGAAAACTCAAGAATCACCACTTTCCCTCCTACTCGAATTACACGAAGCATTTCAGCTAGTCCAATTTCTAAATGCTCGAAATTACGAACACCAAAACCAACAGTTAGACCATCAAAATAATTATCTTCAAAAGGTAAATCTTCAGAGTCTCCCAATTGCATTTTAATAATAGGATCAAATTTACGTTTAATCATTTTCTCGCGACCAACAGCCAACATTCCTTCTGAAATATCTATACCAATAACTTCTGTCGGATTTAATTTTAACGAAGCAATTGCAAAATCACCTGTCCCAGTAGCAATATCAAGAATTTTTTTAGGATTAACTTCTTTCAAAATATTAATGGCCTTTCTTCTCCAAATCTTATCAATTCCAAGAGATAAAAAATGATTTAAAAAGTCGTATTTTTTTGAAATATTATTAAACATCTCAGCAACTTCTTCCTTCTTAGATTTATCTGAATTCCCGTAAGGTTTAACTTCTATTCTACTCATTGTTTTTTGGTATTAGGTATTTGGTGTTAGGTGTTAGCCTTTGTAGGTTACACTTAAACAAAATACCTGATTCAATATATTTTAATTTTCAACTTTTAGGTCTAATATAAAATAAGATCTAAAAAACTTATTCTAACCTACACAGCCCAAGACCTAAGACCTAACTCCTAAGCCCCAAAGATTAACTTCCTCTATCAACAAATCTTTATCAATTGAAACTACTCCACTCTTTTCACAAACTAAACCACCAGCAAGATTTGCTATTTCTGCAATTTTTTTAATCGTTAAGCCTGCAGTTAAACAAAGCGTAGCTAAAGAAATTACTGTATCTCCTGCTCCACTGACATCTGCTATATTTCTAATATGAGCTGGAATGTAATGTTTTGCATCTTTATCCTTTATAAAAACACCGTGTTCTGATAATGTCACAAAAGAAATGGTATTTTCTAATTTATTTTCTAAAACTTCCACTGCTTTTTCAAAACTTTCAGTATCAGAAAATGAAAAATTCATTCCAACACCTTCTTTCAATTCCTTTAAATTTGGTTTAAAAAGTGTCACATTTTTGTAGGCGAAAAAGTTTTTATGTTTTGGATCAACTGTTGTCGGTACATTTTTACTTTTTGCTAAATCAATAATTCTTTGAATACCTTTTTCAGTTAAAACACCTTTGTTGTAATCTTCAAAAATAATAGCATCAATTGATTGATTTAAAATCTCTTTCACTTTATTCACTAAATCATCTTCTTCAGATGTCGTAATGTCATTCGTTTGTTCAGAATCTATCCGTAATAAATGTTGATTATTACCAATAACTCTAGTTTTAACAGTTGTTTGTCTACTAGAACTTAAAATCAAACCTTCGGAAGAAATATCATTTTCTTCCAAAAGATTGATCATTTTTTTTCCTTCTTTATCATCTCCGATCACTGAGCATATTATTGCTTTAGCCCCCATTGCCACTAAATTAATAGCAACATTAGCAGCACCACCTAATCGGTCTTCATCTTTTTGTAAACTAACAATTGGAACAGGCGCTTCAGGACTAATTCTGTTTACATTTCCACGCAAATAAGAATCAATCATTACGTCCCCTATAACTAAGATACGCTTTTCTTTAAATTGTTCAACAACCTGTTTAAAATCCATTAGCTCAATTTTTCTAGAGAAGTTTTAATTCTTTTCATTGCTTCAGTTAAAGTTTCCTCAGAAGCTGCGTAAGAAATACGTAAACAATTTGAATCTCCAAATGCTTCTCCAGAAACTAAAGCTACTAAAGCATCACTTAATAAAAACATTGCCAAATCTTCAGCTGTTTTAATAGTCGTTCCTCCAAAAGATTTTCCTATAAAATAAGAAATATCTGGAAAAACGTAAAATGCACCTTCTGGTAAATTTGTTTTAACACCTTTAATTGTATTTAAAGCTGCGATTACTAAATCTCTTCTACTATGGAAAGCAGAAATCATATCTTTTAATACAGAAGGATCAGCTTTCATTGCTGCAATAGCTGCTTTTTGAGTAACTGAACACGTTCCAGAAGTAAACTGACCTTGAATCTTATTACAAGCGCTTGCAATTTCTTTAGGAGCACCAATATAACCCAATCTCCATCCTGTCATAGCCCAAGCTTTAGACACTCCGTTAATTGTAACTACTTGATTGTACACTTCTGGAAATTGAGCTAAACTTTCATGTTTCCCTGAAAAATTGATATGCTCATAAATTTCATCAGCAATTACGATTACGTTCGGATATTTTTTCAAAACAGTTGCCCAAGCTTGTAATTCTTCTTTACTGTATACAGAACCAGTAGGATTACAAGGTGTTGAAAAAATAATTAATTTTGTTTTTGGGGTAATAGCAGCTTCTAATTCAGCAGCAGTTACTTTGAAATCATTATCAATTCCAGCGTGAACAACAACCGATTTTCCTTCAGCAACTTTTACGATTTCTAAATAAGAAACCCAATAAGGTGCTGGAATGATTACTTCATCTCCAGGCCCAACCAAACTTAAAACAACATTCGCTATTGATTGTTTTGCTCCAGTCGAAACAACAATTTGATCTTTACTATATGTTAAACCATTATCTCTTTTAAACTTTAAAGAAATACTTTCTCTTAAATCATCATATCCCTCAACAGGAGTGTACATGGTGAAATTATTATTCATTGCTTCAACAGCAGCATCTTTAATAAATTGAGGTGTGAAGAAATCAGGTTCTCCCAAACTTAAAGAAATAATATCTTTTCCCTCAGCTTTTAATTCACGACTTTTTCTAGACATAGCGATCGTTGCCGATTCTTCCATTTCCATTAATCGTTTCGATAATTGAATCATAATAAAGTTTTTTTTGTTTAACTCTACAAAGCTAGACATAATGTGTAAATAAAGGATTCAAATTATTAAAAATAAACTGAAAAGAAATAATAGTTTTACTAAATACTTTGTATTAAAACCTATTTTTTAAAAAAAACAAAAGCAGTTAAGATATAAAAGACTATATATAAATCAATTAGACATTGATACGAGTCAATTTCATTTCTATTAACTTTAATCACAATGGGATATTGTCTTGATTAAAAAAAAACTGTATCTTCGCAAATAGAATGGATAACGAAAAATTTATTGACGTAAGAAAAATTATTAAGGATAAAAACCCAAAACTTTATCGTTGGATGCCTTGGTTTCTAATCAATTATGTTGAAAGAATTTTACATCAAAAAGAAATAAACGCCTTTCTTTTAAAGCATAAAAATGACTACAATGTTGATTTTTGTGTTGAAGTAATTAAAATGTTAGAGGTAAATATTAAGACTGAAGGCATTGAAAAAATACCAAAAACAGGTAAAATTGTTATCGCTATGAATCATCCTTTAGGCGGGATGGATGCAATGGCCCTCGTGTCTGCTTTAAAAGGTCACCGCGAAGATTTAAAATTTATTGTCAATGACATTTTGCTTCACTTGAAAAATCTAAATGGAATTTTTCTTGGCGTTAATAAACATGGTAAAAATGGACAATCAAAAAGAGAGCAATTAGAAGAACTTTTTGCTACAGATCATGCAGTTTGTGTTTTCCCTGCTGGTCTTGTTAGTAGAAAAATAAATGGTCGAGTTACTGATCTTGAATGGAAAAAAACCTTTATAACTTTATCAAAAGAGCATAATAGAACTATTGTCCCTGTTTTTATTGACGGAGAGCTTTCAAATTTCTTTTATCGATTAGCTAATTTCAGGAAAAAAATTGGAATTAAAGCAAATATAGAAATGTTTTACCTGTCAAATGAATTCTATAAACTTCGCGGTAAAACGATCACAATTAAAATTGGAAACCCTGTTCCTTACGATTCTTTACCAAAAGAATTGACTCAACGAAAACAAACAGAATGGGTGAAGTATAAAATATATGAATTACAAAATAATTAGTCCCTAATTATGAAAAATAAAAAAGAAGTTATTGCACCAATTGATAAATCAATTATCAAAAATGAGTTAAATAGTGACCGATATATTCGAAATACTCGTAAAGGTGAAAATGAAATTTATATCGTAAATCATCACAACTCGCCCAATACTATGCTTGAAATCGGAAGATTAAGAGAAGTTACTTTTCGTGCTTCAGGTGGAGGAACTGGTGAAGAAGTCGACATTGATGAATATGACACGAATGAAATTTGTTACGAACAATTAATCGTTTGGTCACCTGAAGACGAAGAAATTATTGGTGGATACCGTTACATTCTTTGTAAAAACACGTTGAATCAACCGAATAATGAGATACTTTTATCAACTAGTCATTATTTCGATTTTTCTCAAAAATTCATAACTAATTACCTTCCGTATACAATTGAATTAGGAAGAAGTTGGGTTCAACCAAATTTTCAACCTGCAGTAAATGCTAGAAAAGGTTTATATGCTTTAGATAATATTTGGGATGGATTAGGTGCTTTAATTGTGAAAAATCCTGATGTAAAATATTTTTTCGGAAAAGTGACGATGTATCCAAGTTACAATGCAGAAAGTCGTGATTTTTTACTTCACTTTATGCATCATTATTTCCCTGACTCTGAAAAACTAATGTTGCCTTTTCATCCTTTGAAGCAAAATTCAGACAATACATTAGTAGAAGAAAGTTTAAAAGATCTAAATTATAAAGATGGTTTTAAAGTTTTAAATTCATATTGTAAAGAAAGAGGTGAATTCATTCCACCTCTAGTAAATATTTACATGAATTTATCACCAACGATGAAAACATTTGGAACAGCAGTCAATTCAGAATTTGGAGATGTCGAAGAGACGGGGATTTTGGTGACGATTTCGGATATATATGAGGAGAAAAAGGAACGACATATTAATTCAATGAATTAATATGTCGTTCCTCGTAGAGACACAGCACTGCTGTGTCTTTTTTTTGATTATAAATGGTTCACCATTTATAATCAAAAAAAACGCCCAACGTCCATCAAACAAATTTGATGGACGTTGGGCGTTTTTTCATTAATTAATGTAAATTAATTAATGAACATTGTTGATGTAAATCGTTTGATGAACATTGTTGATGTAAATCGTTTGAGACGCAGCAGTGCTGCGTCTCTACGGGGGGGGTCAAATTTCAATCACCAAATCATGTTTTTCAATTAATTTTCTCAAATTAATCAACGCGTATCTCATTCTTCCTAATGCTGTATTGATACTGATATTTTCTTTTTCAGAAATATCTTGAAATGATAAATCTTGAAATAATCTCATTTTTAAAATGTCGCGTTGTGCAGAAGGCAAAAACTCAACTAGCTCAACCATTTGTGTTTCTAATTCTTCTTTTACCATCGACTCTTCGATGTTTGCATCATCTAATTTCAATACACTGAAAATATTGAAATCAACTGTCTTTGAAGACGATTCAGAAACCATTTTCACTCTAGATGTTTTTCTAAAATGATCGATTACTAAATTATGAGCTATTCTTAATGCCCATGGTAAAAATCTACCTTCTTCATTATAAGATCCATTTTTAAAAGTATTAATCACTTTTATAAATGTTTCTTGAAAAATGTCTTCCGTTAAATCTTGATCATGTAACTTCATAAAAATAAAACGGTGAATTTTATTTTTATGACGCATCAATAATAATTCGAATGCCTTGTCGTTTCCTTTAATGTATGCGCCGATGAGATCGCGATCTTCTGTTTGCTTATTAATCATAATTCACTCGTTTAGAAGTAAAACAATTTGTTTTGTACTTGAAAATTTTTAAGAGTAAATTATATCTATAGGCTTATCGCTTTTTAATTATTTGTAAAACGAAAATACATAAAATATGTTAACACACAACATCTTTCGAATATTTTCAATACAATTTCTTTCAAAATGTAGTTATCATTGAGTAAACGGTATTTTTTATTCGATTATAGATTGGAAAATTACAAATTGCAGATTGGGGTGATTATTTGAAATCTGTAAATTGTATCCCTTAATATGAAATCTGTAATTTGTAATCTGTATCTTTGACTTCTAATAGTATTAGTAAAGACTCAAACATGCAAAAGTATATCGAAATAAAAGGAGCGAGAGTTCATAATCTTAAAAACATTGATGTTAAAATTCCTCATGGAAAACTAACTGTCATCACTGGTTTGTCTGGTTCTGGAAAATCTTCTCTTGCTTTTGATACATTATACGCTGAAGGTCAAAGAAGATATATTGAAAGTTTATCTTCTTATGCTCGACAATTTTTAGGAAAATTAGACAAACCTGAAACAGACTATATAAAAGGTATTTCTCCCGCAATTGCTATTGAACAAAAAGTGATTTCAAATAATCCTCGCTCAACTGTCGGAACAAATACGGAGATTTATAATTATCTTAAAATACTATTTGCTCGAGTTGGTAAAACAATTTCTCCTGTTTCTGGAAATGAAGTGAAAAAACATACTGTTTCGGATGTAGTTGATTTCTTACAATTTCAAGGAGATGGCAAAAGAGCGATGATCCTTGCCCCTATAATGGGATTTGAAAAATATGGAATTGAACGTCAATTGAATTTATTGAAAGACCAAGGATATGTTCGTCTTTATTTAAACAATGAAACACTTGATATTGAAGACGTTTTAAAAAATATTCCGCCCAATATTGAAAAAGCATATCTTTTAGTGGATCGAATTAAAATTGATTTGTCAAACGAAGAGGAAATTGGAAGAATAAGTGATTCTATTGGTTTAGCTTTTAGTGAAGGAGAACAAAATCTAGAAATATATTTACCTGAATCTGAAACATTCGTCCCTTTTTCAAATAAGTTTGAATTAGATGGAATGGAATTTCAAGAACCTAATGAACATTTTTTCACCTTCAATAATCCATTTGGTGCATGTAAAGCTTGTGAAGGTTTTGGTCAAGTTATTGGAATTGACCCGAATTTAGTTTTCCCTAATAAAGGACTAAGTGTATACGAAGGGGCAATTGTTCCTTGGAAAGGTGATACGATGGGAGAATATCTAAAAGAATTAATTTTTAATGCTAAAAAATTCGATTTCCCCATTCACAGAGCTGTCAATGAATTAACTGAAAAAGAATACCAATTGCTTTGGACTGGTAATGAATATTTTCAAGGATTAAATGAATTCTTTAAATTTCTTGAAAAACAAGCGTATAAAATTCAATACCGTGTTATGCTTTCTCGTTATAGAGGTAAAACAGGTTGTCCTGACTGTAAGGGAACTCGTTTGAGAAAAGACGCTAATTATGTTTTAGTAAATAATACTTCAATAACAGATGTTGTTCTAATGCCAATATCTGAAAGCTTAAAGTTTTTCAAAGGATTGGATTTAAACGACTACGATAAGCAGGTAGCAAAACGTATATTACCTGAAATTGTCAATCGTTTGACCTTCATAAGCGAAGTTGGATTAGGATATTTAACTTTAAACAGACAATCAAATTCTCTTTCTGGTGGAGAATCTCAACGAATTAACTTAGCGACGTCTCTTGGAAGTAGTTTAGTTGGATCGATGTATATTTTGGATGAACCAAGTATTGGACTTCACCCGCGCGATACTCATCGATTGATTGGTGTACTAAAAAACTTAAGAGATCTAGGAAATACAGTGATCGTAGTTGAACACGAAGAAGAAATGATGAAAGCTGCTGACGAAATTCTTGATATAGGTCCAATGGCTGGTGTTTTCGGCGGAGAAGTTGTTTTTCATGGTGATTTTGAAGCATTAATAAAAAACGAAACTAGCTTAACTGCTAAATATTTAACCGGAAAAGAAATAATTCCTGTTCCTAAGAAAAGAAGAACTTCCAAAAATAAACTTACGGTTGTTGGTGCAACACAAAATAATTTAAAAAATATCACAGTTGATTTTCCCTTGAACAGTTTAGTTTGTGTTACTGGAGTAAGTGGTTCTGGCAAATCTACTTTAGTAAAAGATATTTTATATTCAGCTATACGCAAAGAATTAGGGCAATTTGGCGATGCTCAAGGTAATTTCTCACAGCTTTTAGGAGATCTTAAAATGATCAAAGAAGTTGAATTTATTGATCAAAATCCAATTGGGAAATCATCTAGAAGTAATCCAATTACCTATGTTAAAGCGTTTGATGATATTCGAGAATTATTCTGTCGTCAACAAATCTCTAAATTAAGAGGATACAAACCTGGATTTTTCAGTTTCAATGTGGAAGGGGGAAGATGTGAAGTATGTGAGGGGGAAGGTGAGATTACGGTTGGAATGCAATTCATGGCGGATGTTCATTTACCGTGTGATAATTGTCACGGTAAAAGATATAAATCAGAAACGCTGGAAGTAGAATACAGAGGAAAAAGTATTGCTGATATTTTAAATATGGATATTCAAACTTCCTTGGATTTTTTCAAAGAAGGAACGGATAAAATTGAACAAAAAATTGTTGAGAAAATTCAACCTTTAGTGAATGTTGGATTGGGTTATGTGAAATTAGGACAATCATCTAGTACCTTGAGTGGTGGAGAAGCGCAACGAATTAAATTAGCATCGTTTCTAGCAAAAGGTGGAAGTAGTCCTTCTACCCTATTTATCTTTGATGAACCAACAACAGGATTACATTTTCACGATATTAACAAATTGGTTATAGCGTTTAATGAATTAATCAATGCTGGTCATTCAGTTATTGTTATTGAACACAATACTGAAGTTATTAAATGTGCAGATTGGATAATTGATATTGGTCCTGAAGGTGGAAATTTAGGAGGAAATGTTGTTTTCGAAGGAACGCCTGAAAATTTGGTTTTGGAAGAAAATAATTATACAGGGAAATTTTTAAAGGGGAAAATATGATTTTTTTGCCGTTTTTTTTTGTAGAGACGCGATTAATCGCGTCTCTACAAAAAAAAAAGGCAAAAATCAATTCACAATCAATTTTTTCACAAACACTTTCTCATTACTTTCAATTTTCAAGAAATAAACGCCTTTTGGATGATTGGATAGATCAATTTCTGAAACCAGAATTGAAGAATTAAAAATAATCGAACCTGCAGCATTGAAAACTTTCATTGAATGTACATCTGAATTACCAAAAGTAATCGAAAACTTACCCGAGCTTGGATTAGGAGAAACCTCAATCATCCCTATTTTATTCAAACTTGTTAAGTCTGATAATGTAAAATTGAAATCAGCCGAAGTATTTGAACATCCATTTGCATCCGTTATTTCTACAGAATAGATTCCTGTTTGTCCAGGTGAATACGTTTGTGCTGTTTCACCAGATACTATATTCGAACCAGAAAACCATTGATAAGAAGTTGCAGTACTCGAAGTTAAAACTGTTGAACTTGCAGTAATTGAAGGAATAGAAGGTAATGCGTTTACAGTAATCACAACTTGATCAGTATTTACACAACTATTTACATCTGTTCCGATAACTGTATAAGTTAAAACTCCTACAGTAGGTGTAAAAAATTGATTATTTACTACTCCATTATCCCAACTAAAAGTCGACGCTCCTGCTCCTGCTAAAACAACTGAATTTCCTAAACAAATTTGTTGATCATTTCCTGCTAAAACTGTTGGTAATCCATTCACAATTACAACAACTTGATCAGTATTTATGCAATTATTTACATCAGTTCCAGTTACAGTATATGTAATTGTTCCAACAGAAGGCGTAAAAGCTTGTGCATTAACTACACCATTTGTCCAACTATAAGTTGAAGCTCCGCCACCAGCTAAAACAACTGAATTCCCTAAACATATTTGTTGATCATTTCCTGCTGCAACTGTTGGCAAACTATTTACAGTTACAGATGTGGCATTTGAAATTGCTGACAATCCTTGTGCATTATAAACGGTAACACTATAACTTCCTGTAGAAGAGACTACAATCGATTGAGTTGTAGCTCCTGTCGACCATAAATAAGACGTTGCAGCGGTAGAAGTTAAAGTTACAGTATTTCCTTGGCAAAAAGTCAAAGCACCTGATGCTGAAATCGTTGGGATTGAAGGTGCAGAAGCAGCTTGAGTTAAAACACATTCTGAAAACTCTGAAGTAGAATTTAAATCATCTGTAGCTAGACAAGTTATTGAACTTCCAACTACAACAACAGCAGAAAAAGAAACATTAATTGTAGCATTCCCTGAAGAATTTGTAGTTAAAGTTTGTGTTCCAATTAAAACTTTACCTTCGCCATTCCCAGATTGATTACATGCAACATTTGAATAATATTGAATTGTATAGGTTTTATTAGCTTTAGAATTAAAGGTTCCAACCATAGATATTTGTGAAGCAGTTACATATGAAGCGGTAATTACAGGATAATTCTGAGTCCCATTCGGTCCTAAATCGACATCTAAAGCATCTTCACCTGAAGGAGTATAATCTCCATCAATGTCAATTGCCATTTCTGAATTATTGTAATAAAGATTTGATTTAAATGTATTTCCAATCCCTGTATTTGATTGTACTAAAATTCCAAAAATATTATTCGCAATTACATTTCCATCTGCTGAATTTGCTCCACCAATCATATTATTAGCACTTTCATTCATCATGACAATACCACCGCTAAAAGTTCCTACATTTCCATTTCCTGCAACAGCAACTTGATTAGCACTCGTTCCTATGTAATTTGATTTAATCGTATTATTAAATGTACTATCCATCCAAATTCCCGCTTCATCAACCGAGTTTGCCATGATTACATTTCCAGAAATGATATTAAAAGCTGTTCCATTTGACAATAAAACCCCTGCATTTTGATTTCCTAAAGCAGTTACACCATCAATTGTTGAACCAATTAAATTATTCACTATTTCATTTTCAATTGTCCCTAAACCCTGAATCATTACTCCACGATTTCCACCTGAAATTAAATTGGGTTCCATCGCATTCGTTCCACCAATAAAATTATAAGAAGATGAATCTAAAATTTGAATACTATGAGCATTTGTTCCACTTGAAGTAACACCAGTTAACGTAGTACCAAAATAATTTCCATAAACAGAATTAGAATCTGATTTTTCAAAAACAATTCCTCCACCTATTAAATTTCGAGTTGCATTTGTAGTTCCACCAATTGTATTTAAATCTTGATTATTAAAATGCAATGCAGCATCCACCTGTGCTATTCCATTTGCACTCATTCCAATAAAACAACCTTGAATTGTGTTATTATCCTTAGTTTTTGAATATCCTTCCTCGTATAAAAAATCAATATTTCCATTTACAAGTGAAAGTCCTTTTAATGTGTTATTTCCGCAATGAAATGCAAAAGTACCACCTGTATTTAATCCGTCAACTTTTACTTTAATTGCAGTATTCAATCCTTGATTAAAATTATTTGTATTTTCAGCACCACCGGTTTGAGTGTAACCGTTCACATTAATTGGATAAAAAATTTCAGGATATCCAATTGTAGGAGTTATCGTCTTAACCCCTGTTCCCGAAATATTAAATGTTATTGGCATAGGTGTAACATCATATAAATCATAGGGTGGACGAGCATTTGATTCTTCTAAAGCAGCTCTAAGAGAACATACTCCTCCTGTTGTTAAACAAATTCCATCTCCCGGTGTTTTATCCGATAAATCTGTCGTACTATTTACAACAAATGAAGTAACAATTTCTTTGTTAAAAGTTACCGGAACTCTTACTAAATCACGATCATAAGTTCCCGAATTCCATTTTGTATAATACATATAACATGTTTGACCAGGTTGTTCAAAATTTCGGGTAACATCATTATGATCAATAATAGAAGCATATAGAGAACCTCCAACTGCCCAAGTAGACGTTGTTTGTAAAATCAAACGAGGTGAAGACCAATTAATTAAATCATCTGAAAGAGCATAGAAAAATCCATAAGTCATAACACCATTGACGACACAATTTGAATAATCGGCAACCATGTATTTTCCAAAATAAGTATTATATGTTAAGCTGGAACACATTTTTGCAATCCGATCTCTAGAAACTGGAGCTAAAACTTTATCAGCAGGATTATAACCTGTGGCTGTATATGGATTAACAAAAGAAACCGTATAATCAGTCCCGTCCCATCCTCTCCAACTTGTAGGATCACTTAAATTATTTGTTCTAATAACACCTACACCCCATTCTTGCAAAAGATGTGCTTCTAAATGAACCATTACATAATAATACCCATCTTTTTTAATAATATTAGAACCTCCAAAAATACCAAAAGCAGTATGAACTGTAGGATAAGGGGATTGATATGGTGAAGCAGCTACTAAATTACTTGGTGCAGTAGTATGTGAATATGTTTGACCTCCATTGGTTGAAGAAGCATAAGTAATTCCATTATACCAGCAATTATTCCAATTTCCACATGGCACATATTCATCGTGAATTAAAGCATGAACAGTTGTACCATCTTCTGTATAGGTTGAAGAAATCCATTCTTGATTATTAAATTTTGAAGGATCTGTATCTAAATCAGATGTCATTACAGAAGCACAATCTTTTGTTAAAGTATTGAAATTTGCACCTGTCATCCTCCAACTTGTATAATGAGATGCCATTAAATTTAAATTTCCTGAAGCATCCCGAAATACTCTTGTTGGTGCATCTGGAATATCAATTACATTACAATTAGAGACAGAATAATCATATACCATTTCAATAGGTCCAACTGTAGGAGTACCTGGATAAGTGATTTGAGAAAAAAGAGAACTCGAAAAAAGCAGAATTATGGCTAAAATGAATGTTCTTATCATTGTATTTTAATTAGTTGATAATTTTAAATATTGAATAGAACAAATAAACTAATTATCCCAGACAAAAACTATAAAAAAGCAACTAAATAGACAAAAACCAGTATTCATCGATAATTTAATAAACTCTATCGAAAATAAACAATTAATATTTATAATATCTTTAAGCTACAAATTCCTTTTTACCAGTAGCAATATCCATATCAAATTCACCTTCGCTTTTAGCAATTACCACGGATGCTAAACAATTTCCAAGTACATTTATACTAGTTCTTCCCATGTCCATTAACGCATCTACAGCTAAAATAACACTCGCTTGTTCAGCATTTAATCCTTTAATGCTTCCAACAGCACCAGCTAAAATAACAAAAGAAGCACCTCTAACCCCAGCGACACCTTTACTCGTTAACATTAAAACAAAACAAATACCAATTTGTTCACTGATAGGAAGATTTACTCCACACATTTGTGCTATAAAAACCGTTGCCAAGGACAAATAAAGTGTAGTTCCATCAAGATTAAAACTATATCCAGTAGGTAACACAAAAGCAACTACTTTTTTAGCAACTCCAAATTTCTCTAAATTTTCCATAGCAATTGGCAAAGACGCTTCACTACTTGCAGTAGCAAAAGCTAGAGAAACTGGCTCTGAAACAGCATTTAAAAAACGTTTAATTGGAATTTTAGAAATCAAAGCGATAGGAAGAAAAACAACTAATACAAATACAATTAAAGCAACGTATAAGGTCCCCACTAACTTCATTAAATTCATTAAAACATCAACCCCAGATTTTGCAACTGTACTTGAAAGTGCTCCAAAAACAGCTAATGGAGCAATATACATAACAATATCAGTAAATTTAAACATTACCTCACTCAATCCTTCAAAGAAATTAAGCATTGTTTCTTTTTGTCTTTGATGTTTAACCATTCCTAAACCAACGGCAAAAATCACAGAAAAAACTACCACTTGAAGTATGTTATTATCGTAAATAGATTTTGCAATATTTTCAGGGAATATTTCAACCAAATGATCTTTCGGAGCTGAAGCAGCCGCTAAAAGCTCAGTAGATCGAGCAGTATCTGCCTCTCTTTTTTCAGCATGAGCACCAACACCAGCTTGACTTAAATTAATAGCCAACAACCCTATAAACAGTGCAATTGTCGTTACAATTTCAAAGTATATAATACTTTTAAGTCCCATTCGACCAACTTGTTTGATATTACTATGTCCAGCAATACCTACAACAAGTGTTGCGAAAATTAAAGGGGCAACAAGAGTTTTAATTAATCTCAAAAAGATAGTTCCAAAGCGAGCCATTTCCAGAGCAAAACCGGGGAAGTCAATTCCAACTTCAATTCCAATTACCATCGCTGAAAAAATCCATAAAGACATTTTCTTTCTTTTAAAAGAAACAACTAAAAGAAAAGCCATTAAAATATAACGAAGACTTTTAAAAAGAATCGGACTTATATTAGGTAAAACAGTTTCCAAATAAAACAAACTACCAATTAGCATAAAAGCAGTAACAAATCCAAACATTGAAAATAATGACTTCATAAAATCTATTTTTTAGACTTCAAATATAGCAAGAAAAAATTAGACTCAAGATCGCTTTTCTTTAAGAATCAAGACCTCTTCTCTCTTAGATTGATGAACGGATCACATCAATTTTCTGGGGAGTAAATAATTATTCTTCGATTCTCATATTAAAATAAACTGTCAATTTAGCTTCGATTATTATTCTTCTTACTTTTCCTTGATGAAAAGTAAGCAAAAATCAAGGACCTTTCTAAGGAAATTTTTACTCCATTCTATTACGTAAAACCGCAGGTAAATACTCTTTCCCTGCGTTATCACTTGGTCTTCAAAAGTTATGCTTTTTCTCATGCTTATTTTCGCAGAAAAAGCGAAACGCAATTACGAAGAAATTTACAGCTACTTCTATAGAAAGCCCAGTTCACACTTAAACTTCTTAATTACTTTTAATATCATTTTTAATTTTTACTAATACTATTTCTCCCCAACTATTTCATGTACCCCTGATGAACTGAGTTTAACAATATTCATCAGTCTTTCTAAATTGAATCATTCTGTCTTGAATCTATTCATTCAACTATTAATTAAAAAAAATAAAAAGTTCCATTGTCAAAAGAAAGAAATTTTGTACTATTGTACCGCAGAACAAAAAATCATTCTTTGTTCTCTTGAAATTCCAAAAAATTATTTCGAAAGAAACACCTCAAAAAAATTCAAAACAATATATATTTATCATTTTATGGATAAAAAAGATTTAGAGAGCAAAAAACTCCCTGATTTAAAAGAAATTGCAAAATCATTAGGAGTCAAAAATTTTGAAACACTTAAAAAAGCAGAATTAATTGAGCAAATTACATCTGTACCAGCTAAAGCAGAAAAAGCAGTAAAAACTGAAAAAGTGGTTAAAGCTACTAAGGCAGTCAAAGAAGTAATAGAAGTGGTTGTTGAAAAAGAAGTTGAAAAAGTACTAAAAACTCCTTCTGCCACAAAAAAGGTAAAATCTCCTGTTGAACTAAAAAAGAAAGAAGACGAAAAAGTTGAAACAATTATAACTCTGCCTATAGTTGAAGAAGCTCTTCCAGAAGCTGGAAAACCAAAAAGAGCACGTACAATTAAAAAAGTAATCATCACTGAAGATGTTCCTGCCAACCAATCTAATTTATTTTCTGAAAATTCAGAAATTAAAAAAGAAAAAGTTAAAGAAATTCAAGTAAAAGCTGAAACATCTGAAGTAACTGCTCCAAATGTTCAAAAAGAGGCTGTTTCTCCAAAGGTTAATAAACCAAATCCTCACCCAAGTAAATTGTTAAAGTTAGCTGCGGAAGCTGCTGCTGCAACTATTGCAGCAGGGGGCGAAATTAAACCAAATATAACGCCAAATGTTCCAAATCCTCGTGTAGGAGTTGACAAGAACCAAAAGCCTGTAAATACTCAAAACCAAAACAATCCAAATCACCCGAGTTATATTAAACCAGTTCACCAGAACCAAAACAATCCTGCTCAACAAAACAATCCTGCTCAACAAAATCAAAACAATCAGCAAAAACAAAATCCGAATCAAAATAAATCTCCTCAACAAATTGAAAGAGAAAAAGAAGAGGAAATGTATGATTTAGTTGGTATCGTTACCGCTGAAGGAGTTCTTGAAGTTGCTGCTGAGGGATTTGGATTTTTACGTTCTTCAGATTACAATTATTTACCATCTCCAGATGATGTTTATGTTTCTCAAAGTCAAATTAAACTTTTTGGGATTAAAACTGGAGATACTATTAAAGGGTCTATTCGTCCTCCAAGAGAAGGTGAGAAGTTTTTCCCTTTAGTAAAAGTTGATTCTATCAATGGTCGTCATCCTTCTTATATTAGAGATCGCGTTCCTTTTCAATATTTAACACCTCTTTTCCCTGACGAAAAATTCAAATTAACAGGACACAAACAAGAAACTCTTTCTACACGTGTAATGGATATGTTTGCTCCGATTGGAAAAGGTCAACGTGGATTAATCGTTGCTCAGCCTAAAACAGGTAAAACAATGTTATTAAAAGATGTTGCAAACGCTATTGCTGCTAATCATCCTGAAACTTATTTAATCGTACTTCTTATTGATGAACGTCCAGAAGAGGTTACAGATATGGCTAGAAGTGTAAAAGCAGAAGTTATCGCATCTACTTTCGACGAACCTGCTGACCGTCATGTAAAAGTGGCAAATATGGTTCTAGAAAAAGCAAAAAGAATGGTTGAATGTGGTCACGATGTTTGTATTCTTTTAGATTCAATCACTCGTTTGGCTAGAGCTTACAATACCGTTTCTCCATCTTCAGGGAAAGTATTATCTGGAGGTGTTGATGCAAATGCTTTACACAAACCAAAACGTTTCTTCGGTGCTGCTCGTAAAATTGAAAACGGTGGATCACTTACAATTTTAGCAACAGCATTAACGGATACAGGATCTAAAATGGACGAAGTTATCTTCGAAGAGTTTAAAGGAACTGGTAACATGGAATTACAATTGGATCGTAAAATTTCGAACCGTCGTATCTTCCCTGCTATTGATCTTATTGCTTCAGGAACAAGAAGAGATGACTTACTATTAAACAAAGATATGTTACAACGTATTTGGGTTCTTCGTAAATTCATTTCTGATATGAATCCTGTTGAGGCAATGGAATTCTTAAAAAATAACATGGAAGGAACGATTTCGAATGAAGAGTTCTTGGTTTCCATGAACAGATAAATTATAATGATGAATTTTTGATGTTTGATTATAAATAATTAAAAATCAAACATTAAACATTCACAATTCAAAAAATATGAGAGTTACTTTAAAAACCGGAATTATTCTTGCCTTCGGATGGATGTTAGTAAAACTAAGTCTTTTTGGCATGGGAATGTCTTCTGAAAAATCATTTATCCCGTCTCTATTTTTAAATATGTTTTTTCTAATTTTAGCTATAACCATTGGGTTATACCTTCAAAAAAGAAAAGACACTGAACAAGGAAATGCTTTAAAAGATATAAAAAGTGGAATGACAGCAGGTTTTCCGTATGCAATACTTGTCAGTCTTTTTCTTTATATCTATTATGCAAAAGTTGACCCTGCATACATTGAAAGTAAAATTGCTGATCGTGAAGTCTTATTAGATAAAATCATAAAAGATCCCAAACAATTTCAAAAATTGAGAGATTCGAATGCTAATTACGAAGTAATGACCGTTAAGCAAATTAAGAAAGCTGAAAAGAACAATGGTAAGAGTGCTTTAAGTGCTAGTAATAATGCAACTTTCGCCATGTTAGCCATGCTTTTATACGCAATGTTTAATAGTATTTTTATCACTATTATTTTAAGAAAAATAGTCTTTAAAAATAAGAATTAAAATATTTTCTAAAAAACTAAAAAGCTCCGATAAGTAATTCTTATTGGAGCTTTTTAGTTTATAATCATATCTTATACCTTGTGAACATATATTATAGTCCAATCTACTTATTCTTTTTCATCATTTATTCTTCAAAAAAAACGTACCATAGACTATACTTTACAATATTTTTCTTCATCAAACTGATTAAAAATAACTGTGTATAGTTGGACCAAAATATAAATTCATTTGGTATTAAATACTTTCTGCTATTTCTTCACCTAAAGCTTCATAATTAATTCCATCAAAAGTCCCTGATGACATCATTAATAAAACAGAGTTATTCCATTTTTGATGATGAATATAATCGAGCACTTCAGCTGTTTCAGTCATAACAGTAACTTTCCCTCCGAAAGCTTCTTGAACCATTTCTTTTGTAATTGGTTCTAATTTTTTATGATGAACAACTTCGTGACTAAAATAAACAATCGCTTCATCCGCCTTATTCATCGCTCCGATATAATGCGGTAAAAATTCTTTTTTCAAAGAAGAAAATGTATGTAATTCCATACAAGCAATTACCTTTCTTTCAATGAATTGCTCTTTTACTGCAGTGGTAGTTGCTTTCAATTTAGAAGGTGAATGAGCAAAATCTTTAAACATGGTAAATGATTTTTTCTCAATTACTTTTTGCAAACGTTTTCCAGCTCCTGTAAATGAGGTTACAGCTTGAAAGAAAGTGTGAGGCTCAATTCCCATTGCTTCACCTACTCGCATTGCTCCCATTAAATTTTGTAAGTTATGTCCTCCAAATATTTGTAAGTCGTATTCTTTCCCTTCAAAATGAAGTCTAGTTCCAGTATCAGTGACATCGTAAACTGGAGTTTGATAAGCGATCGTTTTTACTGAATTAGCATATTTGATTCCAAGTTTTTTAACTTCCTCATCTTCTTCATTGTAAATCAAAGTTCCTTTTTCTTCAATTTGTTGACAGAATATATCAAATTGTTCAACGTAATTTTCAAATGTCGGAAATACATTAATATGATCCCATGCAATACCACTCAATATAGCAATATTAGGTTTATACAAATGAAACTTTGGTCTTCTATCAATCGGAGAGCTTAAATATTCATCCCCTTCTAATAGCATTATTGGTGCATCTTCTGTCAAACGAACCATACAATCGTAACCATCTAATTGAGCTCCGACCATATAATCAACATTCATTTTCAATTCATTGACAACATGTAAAATCATAGAAGTAATAGTCGTTTTACCATGACTTCCACCAATAACCACTCTAATTTTATCTTTACTTTGTTCGTACAAATATTCAGGATATGAATAAATTGGAATATTTAATTCTTTTGCTTTTAACAATTCAGGATTATCTTCTCGAGCATGCATACCTAGAATCACAGCATCTATATCAGTATTAATTAAATCAGAATTCCAACCAATTGAATCAGGTAAAATCCCTTGTTTTTTTAAACGTGTATTTGATGGCTCAAAAATTTCATCATCAGAACCTGTAACATTAATTCCTTTTCTACTTAATGCGATTGCTAAATTGTGCATGGCACTTCCGCCAATTGCTATAAAATGTACATTCATGAAATAATTTTAAATTCAGTATTCACCGACAAATAACTATATGTTTTTTGTTAAATGAGGACCTTGTGTTTCTTTTTGCCAAACAGATTCGTTGATCGGACTTCCATTTTTCGTATAAGTTATAATTGTCGTAGATTGAGTTTTCACATAAACATCTCCCTTTCCTCCTATTACGACAACTCTTCTAGTTATTATGGATTTCATTAAACCATTCTCATCATTTTGAGTAAATTTTTCTTCTGTAACTCCTTCTTTATATTCTTTACCAATAGAATTTTCTATAATAGGTTTTACAGCATCAACTACTTTTTGTTTGTCATGAATCGCTTGATTAGATTCCATTTGCTTATTTTTTTGTTCTGAATTTTGTTTATCAACATCATCAGACAATTCAGCATTTCTATCACTCAACAATTGATTATTTTCAATTAATTTAGTTTTTGCTTCATCACCAAATTCAGAAACAGTCGATTTTTTTTCTTTAATCGAATTTTGACTTGCTAAATATTTAACCATTTCATCATTATACGCAATTGTCAAATCATTCCCCATATTTACATTTGCTTGACGTAACAATTCATTGGTTTCTTGTTGATGTCCTTTTTGATCATTTGATTTATCATAAATTAATTCATTTTCAGATATTAATTTATCTGAAACTTCCCGACCATGGCTATCATCCTTTTGACTACTGTTTAATCCGTCTGCATCAACTTCTAATTTTAAAATTTTTAAGCTATTTCCAGTTTCGGCTAAACTTTCAATTTCAATCAAATCTCTTCCACCAATCTTTTTTTCAGCATCGTCAATTTGAGTTTTAGTATTTACATTACCTTCAGTTTCCAATACTAATTTTTCTTTGTCTTGATCATTTATTTGGGTTATAGCATTACTGATTGTTTCTTCAACCAAAGTTCTTGATTCATCATCTGAAATTTGTTTTTCTATAATCGTATTTTCAATTTCAATTATTGATTCACTGGAAACGATATTTTTATCATCATACTTCTCAGTTAAATCAACCCCGTCATCATAGTGACTTGCTATCTGTTCAGCCGATAAAGTTGCTTTATCGTGATAAGCTTCTTGTTTTTCAAGAAAATATTCAGAATTTTCAACTTTAGCTGAATGCATGGTTGCTTGTAAATCTTGATGAGTTTTATCTTCAACAAGATTATCTTCAACAGATTTTTCTTCATGTTTTTTAACTTCTAATTCAATTAACTCAATAACATCTTGATGACTTTCACTTTTGTTATCAGCGTTATCGCTTATACTTTTGTTTATTCTTTCAACTTCTTCGTTTGTTTTAAGATGTTGCTCTTCTTTTTGAGAATATTTTTCATCTAAATGAGTATTCACTAAATCAACACCTTCTCTTAAAGCAATCGTCTTTACATTTTCTCTTTCTAAATTAGCTTTGTTCAAAGCAATCTGAGCCGCTTCATCATCCTCTTTAAAAGGAATCCCTAAATCTTGTAATTTTTCAGGCTGAATATCTTGAACCACAGGAGTAGGATTCAACAATTTATTTATTTTATCAATTTGAGCTAGTGAATAAGGGTCATTAGTTCTAAACACTAAGACTCTCTCATAATATTCTTTAGCTTTCAAATAATCTTTTTCGTTGAACTTTTTATCAGCTACGGCTATGATTTTATTGAAAGCAGCATTTTCTTCATCTCCTATTTGCTTTTTCCCTAATTTTTCACACTCAACAACTTGCTTTAATGCAAATGCATCTGTACTGACAATTGCTAAAGCACTTTCGTATAACGTTTTTGCTTCACCATAAACTTTCGAATCAAATTTTTTCTTGGCTTCCGCCATTATTTTATCAAATTGTTTTTTTGCTTCCGCATTTTTATTGTTTGCATTTGCTAAATTATCAAGAATCTGTTGAGTTTCAGAAATTTTACTTTGTGCTGGTGAATCAGATGGTTTAACAGATAAAGCATTTTGAAAATCAGTTAAAGCAACTTCATACTTTTTAGCGGCAAAATTCTTTGCACCACTTGCCATGTGATTATTATATAAAGCAGTTTTAGCTGCGTCTGCTTGAGTAGAATTAGCTGCTGCTGCTTTTAATTTCCCTAATTCAGTTATCTTAGTTTTAGGTAATGCTTCTAATGGTTTTTTTACTTGTGCCTCTTTGTATTTAGCAATTGCCCCATCATAATTTTTAGCACTTTCTAGCAAAGAAGCTTCACTTATCAATTTTTTATAGTCTTCCTCCAATGCAGCTTGAGACTGATTAGCTTTTAACAAATCGTCTATTTCTTTAATTTTTAAAGAAATAGCAGCATCAGGCTTCATATCAATCGCTTGCTGTAATTTATTTTTTGCTTCCGGATATTTTTTCGCTGTCGCCAAAGCCAAGCCTTCTTTTTTCAATGCTTCAAATTGTGCTATTTTTTCAGCTTCTCCTTTGCTTGCATCTAATTTTGCATTAATTTCTTTTAATTTTGCTTTTGCAACTTCATTGGTAACATCTACTGTTAAAACTTCTTCAAATTTAGCTTTTGAACCTGCCCAGTCACTCTTTGCAAAAGCTGTATTTCCTTCTAAAATTAATTTATCTGTTTTAGCTTTTTTAGCAATTAAATTATTTACTTCAAGGATTTTTGTTTTGGGTAAGGTTTGAGTTGCTTCCAATACAGAAGCTTCCATATATTTAGCTTTCGCTTCATCTAATTTACCAGAAGCTAACAATCCATCAGCTGTTGACATTAATAAATCGTACTTTGCTGTTTTAGCTTTATCAGCCTCTAGCCTCCCTAATTCAGTATCAATTTCTTTGATTTTCGCCGTAATTATTGGATCAGCTTTTAAAGCAAGTGCCGCATTTAATTTAGTTTTGGCCTCATTCCATTTTTTAGTTGTTGCTAAATCCATTCCTTCTTTTTTCAAAGCTTCAAATTGAGCTAACTTCAGTTCTTCCGCTTTTTGAGCATCTAATAAAACTTTCATTTTATTAATCTCACCTGTTGGATATGGATCAGATTTTTTCTTTAAAGCCTCATTATACTTAGCAGTAGCCTCCGTATATTTCTTTTGATTTCTTAAATTATCAGCTGCAGAAATTAAGTTTTTGTATTCTGTTTCTAATTGAGCACTTGCTGCACTTGCATTATTTTCAGCTGCAATAAGTTTATCTAATTCAGCAATTTTAGTAGTTGGAAGTGTTTCTTTGGGTTTGATTAATTGGGCTGCTTCATATTTTGCAATTGCTTCCTCGTATTTTTTTTGTGATGCTAAAACCGCTCCTGCATCAATTGCAGCTTTGTATTTTACTTCTGTATCATCTGGTTTACCTCCAGCAGCTAAGGCATCTGCAATTTTTTTCTTTGTCTTAGCTATAGCTACCATATCAAAAATAAAAGCTCCATCATCTTCACTCCAATTAGAAGTAGCAACTGGTTCGGTCTCCAAAAATGACAAATCTACACCTGGTCTTTCTCCAAACAAAACTCCTGGAAGAGCCATATCTTGCTTTCCTCCAGTGATCATATCTTCAGGATTCATTTTTGTTGTATTAAATACAACACGTTTACTTACCAAGCCAGGCTTACTAAAAACAACTGTAAAAATACTTCCAACAGGACTAGTAGCAGATAATTTATATGAACCATTGGATCCTGTGGAAGTAGTCGAAATAGTCTTTCCATTAACCAAACAAACAACAGTTACTCCTGCTTCAGGTTTATCCCCTGTATCACTATTTGTTATTTTTCCACCAAAATTAAAAGTTATATCCTGTGAAACCCCAACAAAAGAGATCAAAAAAGCGCTTATAAATAAAATTATTTTCATATCTATTAATTTTAAACGGCGTTCTGTACATCTTGTTACAGAATTGGTTTAATTTTGTATAAACTTTTTTACATAAAGTTCAATAACTTACAAATATCGTAAAAATACTTTACAAAACACACATTTAAAATGGTAAATATAAATCAATTAAGTTACTGGGAATTAAATACTTACATGGGTAGTGTTGATTTTTTAATAATAGGAGCTGGAATTGTTGGATATAGCACAGCTTTAGAGATGAAAAAATTGAATCCAAGTTCAAAAGTTTTAATTGTTGAAAGAGGATTTTTACCTACCGGTGCAAGTAGTAAAAATGCTGGTTTTGCTTGTTTTGGAAGTGCAACAGAATTAGTGGATGACTTGTCAAAAATTCCTGAAAAAGATGTTTGGGAAACAGTTGCTATGAGATGGGAAGGATTAAAAAATCTTAAAAGTATTATCGGAATTGAAAATTTAGATTTACAGATCAATGGCTCATGGGATTTAATTACTGATAAGGAAGAAAGCCAAGCGTTTTTGACTAAAGATAAAATCGATTATTTAAATCAAAAATCTTTTGAAATAACAGGTGAAAAAAATATTTATTCAATTGACTCGAAGGTTAGCGAAAAATTCGGTTTCAATAGTGTTAATACTAGTTTTTACAACCGTTTAGAAGGTCAAATTAACACTGGACAGATGATCGATAAATTTCATCAATTAGCCATTGAAAAAGGAATTAAATGTTTATTTGGAATTGAAATTAAATCGTTAGAATCTACAGATAATAAGGTTGTTTTAGAAACTACTTTTGGTGAACTTAAAGCAAATAAAGTCGCGATTTGCACCAATGGATTTGCGAAACAATTTCTGCCTAACGAAGATGTTCAACCTGCTCGTGCTCAAGTAATAATAACCAAACCTATTGAAAACTTACAATTAAAAGGCACTTTTCATTATCAACAAGGATATTATTATTTCAGAAATATTCACAATCGAATTCTTTTAGGTGGTGGACGAAATTTAAATTTTGAAGGAGAAACTACGACAGAAATAGCTCAAACAGACCAAATTCAAAATGCCTTAAAAGAATTAATGAAAACAGTTATTCTTCCAAGGACTAAATACGAAATTGATCATACATGGTCAGGTATAATGGGAGTTGGCGCAACAAAAAAACCAATTATTCAAAAAATACATCCCAATGTTGCAGTTGGTGTTAGAATGGGTGGAATGGGAGTTGCAATCGGTTCATTGGTGGGGATTGAAGTGGCGAAACTTTTAAATTAACGTTCAAAATAAGTTTTAATATTTAACATCAAAACATTCATCTGATAGAAATCGTGCTTCTGCGTTCAAAACTGAAATTAAATTCCTACTTTTGAAAAATAAATTTAGAAAAATGAAAAACATTGCTTTAGTTGATAAACACATTGCTTTAGGAGGTAAAATGGTTCCTTTTGCTGGTTATAATATGCCTGTTCAATATGAAGGTGTAACGATAGAACATGAAACAGTAAGAAATGCTGTTGGAGTTTTTGATGTTTCTCATATGGGAGAGTTTGTTTTAAGAGGACCTAATGCATTGGCATTAATTCAAAAATTTGCTTCAAACGACGCATCTGTATTAGTAGATGGTAAAGCTCAATATTCTTGTATGCCTAATGGTAAAGGAGGAATAGTTGATGATTTAATTATATACAAAGTAAATTCTGAAGAATATTTTATCGTTGTAAATGCTTCAAACATTGAAAAAGATTGGAATTGGATTTCTTCTTTGAATGATTTAGGTGTTGAAATGGAAAACCTTTCTGACGAATATTCATTATTAGCCATTCAAGGTCCAAAAGCTGCTGAAGCTATGCAATCTTTGACAGACGTTAATTTGAAAGATATGGTTTATTACACTTTTCAATACGGAACTTTTGCTGGAATTGAAAATGTAATGATTTCTGCTACAGGTTACACTGGTTCAGGAGGATTTGAAATTTATATAAAAAACAAAGATGCAGAACAAGTTTGGGATCGTGTTTTTGAAGCGGGTAAATCTTTTGGAATTAAACCAATTGGATTAGCAGCAAGAGATACTTTGCGTTTAGAAATGGGATTCTGTCTATATGGAAACGACATTGACGATACAACTTCTCCTTTAGAAGCTGGATTAGGATGGATAACTAAATTCACAAAAGACTTTACTGATTCTGAATTCTTGAAAAAACAAAAAGAAGAAGGTGTTACTCGTAAATTAGTAGCTTTCGAAATGATCGATAGAGGAATTCCTAGACATGATTACCCAATCGTTGATGCAGAAGGAACTGTAATCGGAAAAGTGAATTCTGGAACAATGTCACCAAGTATGAAAATTGGAATTGGATTGGGATATGTAACAATTGATAATGCTGCTCTTGATTCTGAAATCTTTATTGAAATTCGTGATAAAGGAGTGAAAGCAAAAATTGTTAAATTACCTTTTTATAAAAAATAGACACAAGACTGCAAGACATTAGATCGCTTCGCTCTTAGACTGATGAACTGTGTAAAAATTATCAAGAGTAAGTCTTATAGTCTTGAGTCTTTTAATCTTGAGTCTAAAATAATCTTGAATCTCAAAAGCCTTGACAATTGTTGAGGCTTTTTTTTATACTTTTGAAATCTAGAAGTTACTTCTAGTATAAAACTTTAAAATGCTTCTAACCAACACTTTTTTACCTTTACTTTTTTTCTTTTTAAAAGAAAGTTCTGGTAATTATACATTTTTTCTTGTTGTTATCGTATTAATTATTCTAAATAGAATTTTTAATGATGACGCAACTATATACAATTCAGAAGAAAATACAAAGTATGGTAAAGAAAAATTCAATAATTCAACTTTATTTGAAAATATTGAGAAAAAAACTTTTAATAAATTTTCACCTTTAAATGATAAAAACTTAATGGAAGCCACAATTTCATTAACTGTTACAATGTTGTTTAAAGACAGGACTGATTTTCCTCAAAAAATTATATTTATTAAAAAATACTTCTACAAAAAATTCACTTCTAGTAGTCAATATTTTCCTGCATTATTTTCACATCATTTAAAAAATCATTGTACAAATGAAAGCGTTTGTTTTTGGATAAATAAGAAAATTCCATCTAATCAAGAACGAATAAATATACTTTATTTTTTAGCCGGAATATCAATGGTAGACGGTAATTTATCTAAAAAAGAACATGAATTATTAGTCGAAATTCAAGAACTTTTAAAATTAGAAACAAAAGATCTAGATTCAATTATCGCCATGTTTACAAGACATGAAGAAAGTAAAAAGGAACAAGAAGAAAGAAAATCTATTACCAATAACGAAAGAAGAACAAAAGCTAAAATGGAAACTTATTGTACCATTTTGGAAATACCTTCCACCTCCACATTTGAAGAAATAAAGAAAGCATATCGAAAATTAGCCATGTTAAATCACCCTGATAAATTTGAAAAAGCAGGCCCAGACATGGTAAATATAGCAAAAGAACGATTTCTTAAAATTCAAGAAGCGTATGAATTTTTAGAAAAAGTACATCTTTCAAAAAAATAATTATTCAGGTAATACAACATAAACCTGATTTTTAAATAAAAAGGAAGAAGGAAATAGAAATCAATAAAATCAAAAAGAAATAAATAATTAAATGATAGGTCAGTTTACCATTTGATTTGTTAACTATCCAATCAAACAAAGCTTTCACAATAAATTGATATCAATGTTCACTTTTTTCTAATTCAATTTCTTCTTTTGGAACACGAATTAGCATAATTAAACCAACAATAAAGAAGAAAGCAACCGATATAATTGAATACCGAATTGAACCTGTAAGCATCTCCATTACAGCGAAGAAAACTAAACCAAGAACAATTCCTAATTTCTCAGTTACGTCGTAAAAAGAGAAATAACTTGCATGATCTGTAGTTTCAGGTAAAAACTTCGAATAAGTTGATCTTCCGATAGCTTGAACACCTCCCATAACCAACCCGACACAAGAAGCTAAAAGATAGAATTCAACCGGCTCTTTGATTATAAATGCATAAAAACAAAGTAGCACCCATATAAAAACAGAAATAATTAATGTTTTTACATTTCCTATTTTATTAGACAATTTTGACATCATAAAAGCACCAGCAGCACCCAATATTTGAATTAAAAGAATTGCCGTAATTAAACCTGAACTGCCGCTTCCTTCTGGCCAATTAATTTCTTTATTTGCGAAAATTGTTGCCATCAACATTACAGTTTGAACTCCAGTGTTGAAAAAGAAAAATGACGTTAAATACCTTTTTAATCGATGTGTTTTTTTAAAAACTTTATATACTTCTTTTAATTCAACTAAACCTCTCCAAATAATTCCTTTTTCAGGTTTTTTATTATAAACATTATGAGGTAAAACTCTATAAGTAAACTGACTAAACCCCATCCACCATATACCAACAAACAAGAAACAATATTTAGCCTCCTGATGAAAAACTTGAATCCAAACTAAACATAATATCAGTAAAAGCATTGAGCCAAAATACCCCATAATAAATCCTTTGGCTGAAATTCTATCATGATCTTCAACTTCAGCAATTTCAGGTAAAAAAGCATTGTAAAAAACTAAACTATTCCAAAAACCAATGCTTGCAAAAAAGACAGAAACCATACCTATTTCTAAAGGTAAAACGTCAAACCAAAATAGAGAAATACAAGATAATGAACCTAAATAACAGAAAAACTGAAGAAATCTTTTTTTGTTTCCAGAATAATCAGCAACACCAGATAAAACAGGAGAAAGAAATGCAACAACTAAAAACGAACAAGCTAAAACTAATGAAAATAAAACAGATGAGGAAAGATGGAATCCGAAAAAATCAACCCAAATAATTGCACCTTCTTTTAAATCTTCAATATCCTTAACTCCAATTGTTTTAGCGTAACGCTTTTTCGTAATCGTATCATAAAAAATAGGGAAAATAGCTGAAGAAACAACTAAATTATAAACAGAATTGGCCCAATCATACATAACCCAACCTCTAATAATTTTCTTATTTCCTTTTTCCATCTATTTTATTTAGAAAATTGTATTAATGCTTTTCAACAACTCCATTTACATAATCGCTTAAATACTCAAAACGAGGATTTAACGTTCCTTGTAAATTCGTTTCACTTCCTCTTAAAATAATTTCATCAACATCTTCTTGGAACATTGCAGGAAATATATGTTTAATCAACTCATCTCCAAAGTCCTTAGATGCATCTAAAGGCAATTCACATGGTAAATTATCAACTGCCATTACAGCAATCACACCTTCTTTCATGAAATCATCCTCGTTTTCTGTAATTGGATTGTATCCATAAATCGGATCTACAATTGTGCTAGAACGAATTGTACAACCAATTGGCTCATCAATATCACATGAAATATCTGCAACGACAGATAAACGACTTGTTTCAGATTTGAAATCTTGTTTTGTTAAAATATAAGGAGACGCATTGTTCCAAAAATGACATGGAATATACATATCTGTCTCACTTAAGAATCTAGGTAAAGTAGATTTATAATTTTCTGGATTTGAATAAAAATCTTTTTTATTAAATTCAGAACCATCTATTCTTCCGTAATAATCTTCAACTTCTAATTGAGTATATACCGGAGTATTAAAAGTTTGAGATAAAAATTCTTCAGGTGTCACTTCTTTGATTGGCAATAAATCTAGTATTTCCCTAGCCCCATGTCCTACTCTACCGTAACCTGTTAAAAGTATTTTTGTTGTTGCAGGAAGAACTACTGATTTCAGTTCTTCTTCCACTTCTTTTCTACAAGAACAGGCATTAGCCGCTTTAATAGAAAACAATTTATGTTTTAATCCAAAGGTTCTAAAACCATTGTAACAACCAACAATTCCAGCATACCGACCAAAACCAATAATTCTTTTATTTGTTTTATCTTTCAATGCTTCATAATCGATCATTTGAATTTTCTTTTCCAATAAAGCTTGCAACAAAGGCCTATTGTATGCTTGTTTTTTTATTGTATGAGAGAAAAACATGAATTTTTTATTTGGAATTAAATCCGAAATATTCACTTCTTTAACTCCTATTATAATATCACAATCACTCAAATCCTCCGACATAGCAATACCTTCAGCTAAATACTCATCATCTTTAAAAGAACGAATAGGGCTTGGCTGAACAATTACTTCAACATTTGAAAATTTTGTTTCTACTATTTTACATTGTTTAGGTGAAAGAGGAACTCGTTTATCTGGTGGAACTTTTCCTTCTCTTATTACTCCTAATTTAATCTTTTTCATACTAAAATATAACTGTTATACTAATCAATTTTCTAATGGTTGGGCTAATAAATAAGAATCAATAAATTCTCTAACACAACCTTCACCACCTTTTTTAGCTAAAATAATGTCAACATTCGTTTTCACAACATCCATCGCATCTGATGGACAGGCTGAAAAACCAACTTTTTTAATGATTTCTAAGTCATTTACATCGTCTCCAATTATGGCAACATTTTCTAATTCTAAACTAAGTTGGGTACAAATATCGGATAAAATATCTATTTTTTTAAACCTTCCTACGTAACAATGTTGAATTCCTAACATTTCAGAACGCGTTTTTACCATTCCATCTTTAAATCCAGATGAAATAATTGCCACTTGAAAATCCTTTTTTGTTAAATGTATAATTGCCATACCATCTTTGGTATTATACTTCTTAATTTGGTCTCCATTTTCTGTAAAATACATCCCTCCATCGGTCATTACACCATCAACATCCAACACTAAAAGCTTGATGTTTTTCAATTTAGCTTTTAAAGAATTGGTTTTAAACATTGGCTTGAATAATAAAGAATGAAGATCAATTTTATTTTCATCGCAAACGGCTTCTAAATCAAAAACGGATAACTCAAGTGCATTTTCAACTCCTAAATCAGCTAAAAAATCAGAAAAATCGACTCCATATTTGTCGCAAATACCTTTTATATTTTGTTCTAAAAACATTTTTATTTATATCATATTATATCCAACACTTGAAGCAACTGGACGAAGAGTTTCTAATAAAGCAGTAAATTCAGCATGATTCAATTGTTGAGAAGCATCTGATTTCGCTACTTTTGGATTAGGATGAGCTTCAATTAACAAACCATCTATTCCCATAGCAACACAAGCTCTCGCTAAACTTGGAACGCCATAAGCATAACCCATAGCGTGACTAGGATCTAAAACAATTGGTAAATTGGTATGTTCTTGCAACCAAGCTACACCACATAAATCCAAAGTAAAACGCGTTCCCGTTTCAAAAGTACGTAAACCTCTTTCACACAAAATCACATTTTCATTTCCTCCTGACAAAACAAATTCAGCTGCCTGCACAAATTCTTGTAAAGTTGAACCAAATCCTCTTTTAATTAGAACAGGTTTATTTGTTTTTGCACATGCACGAAGAATTCCTTGATCATACATTGCTTTTGCACCAACTTGAATCACATCTGTATATTCAATTATTTCATCAATTTGCGTTGCGTCTCTCACTTCTGTAATCACATTCAACCCAAACTCTTCTCTCATTTTTGCCAACAATTTTAATCCTTCTAATTCCATCCCTTGGAAACTATATGGACTCGTTCTTGGCTTATAACAACCACCTCTCAACGTACTTAAACCTAACGAAACCAACAATTCAGCTGATTGACGAATTTGCTCTTCAGATTCTACAGAACAAGGCCCACCTATTAAAACAGTGTT